>DATGPC010000195.1:0-6967 GCA_035305265.1 Thermomicrobiales bacterium
CCTCCCTTTTCATGCCTTGCTTTCGAGCTTCCTTGCTTCTCCGGGAACATACTGGCCCGAGTCCAGCTTCTCCAGCATCTGTACAGCGACCGCCGCGACCTGCACCAGCTCTTCGCGCAGGTGGGCGAGCCCGCCATCTTCCTTCCAGTGGGCCTGAAGACACGCTTCCGCGACTTCACCTGCCTCCTCGGCGAGGATTGCCGCCCACGTTGGCCAGGGATGCATCTGACTGCCGAACTTGTCTTCCTGTCGCGATCGCTCGTCGTCGATATCCCGGTATATGGCTGATCGATCCATAGCCATTACAGGAAGAAGTACACGCCGAGTGCGATCAGCGCGATGACGATCACGAGAACGACAACCGGGATCAGGATGTTCGGGCCCTTGTCGCCGCGCGCCTCGGCCAGCTCGCGGCTGATCTCCTGCCGCTGGATCGTCGCCATCGACGCACCCACCGCCAGCACCACCGCGCTGACGTTGTCCGTCGTCCGGCGCTCCTTCGCCAATGCCGTGAGGCCGCTGGCCGCCTCGTTCGGGTCATCCCCGGACATGAGCTGCAGGTAGTCCTCGTTGGTCAGGACATCGTAGAAGCCGTCGGTGCAGAGCAGGAGCCTGTCCTCCGGCAAAAGCGCCAGCTCGTAGATCGCCGGCATCCGCTTGTCGAGCGTGGGCTTGCTGCCGAGCGACTGCGTGAGCATGTTCCGCTGGGGGCTCTTCCGGGCGTCCGCTTCGCTGAGCTGCCTCTGTTGCACCTGCTCGGCGACCATCGAGTGGTCTTGCGTCACCTGGGTAATCTGGTTCGCGCGCATGAGGTAGGCGCGGCTGTCGCCGACGTTCGCGATGGTGACGTACTTGCCTCTGACGACCGCGGACACGAGCGTCGTCCCCATGCGACCGGCGCCCTCTTCGTCTCCGCCTTGCTGGTAGATCGCTTCGTTGGCGCGTCGATATGCCTGCTTCAGGGCCAGCGCGACATCGGCCGGCTGGTCGCGCGAGAAAAGGTCTCGCAGCATGTCGATCGCCAACGAGCTGGCGACCTCACCATCCGCGTGGCCCCCCATGCCATCGGCGACGGCGAGAAGGTATCCCGGCCCGCTCGCTCCCTCGACGGGAGGAAGTTCCTGGACGAGGACGGAGTCCTCATTGTTCTCGCGGCCGCCGGCATCCGTGACGCTGCCGACCATGATCTGCAGCTCAGGCGTCTGTGAACTCAACGTATTCTCCCTGCACGCAAAAACCCCGTGCCACCGACTTCCCCGATTGAATTTTTCGGGAAGGCGTCACTAATTCGTAACAAGGATACAGGCTGTCGGTGCTACCATTCAGCACGGAACATCCGGGCAAGAATGCTGGCCCATTTCGTCGATACTGGAAGGTGAACGTGTCCCATCTCCACCGCATCCGGATACTAAGCGTGCTCGTGACGATCCTCCTCGTGGTCGCCGGATGCGGGAGCGAAGACAGCGCCGGTATCGACGAGGATATGCCTGTCAGCGAGATCCTGGAAAATTCCAGCCAGCGCCTCGCAGACACCGAATCCGTCGCGTTCCGCATGCAGGTCGATGGCACGACCTACATCGACAGCGCCCGGACTCTCCGCCTCCTGAACGCGCGCGGCACGATGGCCCGCCCTGACCGCGTCGATGTCGAATTCCAGATCGAGGTCGCCGGCGCGCCCCAGGTCTCGATCCGGATGATCACGATTGGCCAGGAAGCCTGGACCACCGACATCGTGACCGGCCGCTGGGTTGAGGCGCAGGAAGAGTTCGGCTACGATCCGTCGGTTCTCTACGACAACCAGAACGGACTCGGCCCGGTGATGGGACGCATCATCGACCCGGAACTGGTCGGCATCGAGGAGATCGATGGTCGCCAGACATACCATATCCGTGGAATGGCGACCGAAGAAATCATCGGCCCACTAACGGGCGGAACCATGAGGGGCAGCGAGATCGAAGTGAACGTCTGGATCGACGGCGAAACCTGGAACCTCATGCGGGTGACCGTTGCGGAGCCGACGGACGAAGGTATCGAAAACCCGGCCACCTGGACCCTCGGCCTGGGCGATCATGACGAGCAGGTGACCATTGAGCGCCCGGTCTAGCACGAACGAGCAATCAGCGCTCAAGGCGACCGCCGGCTCCCCTGCCCTCCTCGCGGGCCTGTTGTGCGTCTTCCTCAGTGCCGTCGACCTGACGGTGATCGCGGCCATCCTGCCGACCATGATCGGCGACCTCGGCGTCAATAGCGCCGATATCGACCGATATATCTGGGTGGTCAACAGCTACCTGATCGCATACGTCGTTTCGATCCCGATCTTCGGTCGCCTCTCCGACCACCTCGGCCGGCAATCGGCGTTCATGGCCTGTCTCGTCATCTTCCTCGTCGGCTCCATCATGGCCGCGCAGGCCGATTCCCTGACCGCTGCGGTCGTTGGACGAGCGGTGCAGGGTCTGGGCGGCGGAGGCCTCCTGCCGGTAACGATCGCGCTCGCCGGCGACGTCCTTGCGCCGCGCATCCGGCTTGCGGGCATCGGACTCATCAGCGCCGTCGAGACGCTCGGCTGGGTCGTAGGGCCGACGTGGGGAGCAATCGTCGTCGGCATCCTCCCTGGCTCGCAGGACCCGTGGCGCTGGGTCTTCTGGATGAACGTCCCGCTGCTGATCATCGCCATCCTGTCGATCCTCCGGGGATTCCCGAGGCGCACGGACGGCTTGAAGAGCACGCTCTCGGATCTCGACCTGCCGGGGACGATCCTGCTCGCCATCACCCTGGTCGGCGCGAACCTCGCGCTCTCATCTGGTGGCGATACCGGAATGCAGGCCAATCGAGGTTTGCGAGCTTTCGGCGGTACGCCGAACCCGCTGGCTGACCACGTGCCGATCCTGCTCGGCGTGACCGTCGTCGGATTGGTGGCGCTGGTCCTGTGGGAACGTCGGGCACCGAACCCCATCATGCCGGTCGACCTCTTCCGCAAGCCCTTTTACATCGCCGCTGTCATCGCGAACTTCCTGATCGGCGCGGCCCTGATGGTCGGGATGGTGAACGTGCCGGTCATCGTATCGCTCGTCCGCGATCCGGACACCGTCAGCCGGGACAGCGCACTCCTCCTTGCCCCGCTCACGCTGGGCGTTGCCCTCGCGGCACTCGCCTCGGGCCGGGTCGCGCGCGATATCGGCGCATACACGATGACCCGGATCGGGATCGGGTTGACCGTCGTCGGTTTCGCGGCGCTCTACCTTCTGGTGGATGTCGACCGCATCTGGCAGATGGCGATCGGGCTCGGTGTAGCCGGTATCGGCATCGGCCTCCTGCTCGCGCCACTCAGCGCAACGGCGCTCGATGCGTCAACGTCCCGAAACCGCGGGGCAGCGACATCGACCGCGTTGCTTTTCCGCCTGCTCGGTATGACGATCGGCATGTCCCTGCTTACCACGGCCGGCGTGTATCGACTCCAGCAGCTCACCGGGCGCCTCGACCCGGTCGTGCAGGGCGCGGATGAGTCGACGGCCGAATTCCTTGGCCGTCAGCAGCAGTTCGTGAACGACGTCGTGACGCCGATCGGGGTGCAAGTGATGCAGGAGACCTTCCTGGCCGCTGCCGTCCTCGCTGCCATCGCGATCATTCCCGTGATCCGGATGCGACACGAGACACCGGACGCCTAGTCGAGTTTCGCTCGCAGGCGCGCCACATTCTCGGCTGGCGACCTGTCTCCGGCAAACACGGCACTCCCGGCAACGATCATGTCCGCGCCCGCCTCGGCCGCCGCGCGAATCGTGTCCTCGTTGATCCCGCCATCCACCTGGAGCCGGCAATCCGGATTGACCCGGTCGATCATCTCGCGCATCCATCGGATCTTGTCCAGCGACGTATCGATGAACGACTGGCCACCGAAGCCGGGATTCACCGTCATGATCAACACCTGGCCAAGGTACGGGAGGATCTCCTCCAGCACGCCGATCGCGGTGGCGGGATTGATCGATACGCCCGGGACTTTCCCCTTCGCCTCGATCGTCTGGACGACCCGGTGCATGTGCGGAGTCGCCTCGGCGTGGAACGTGATGCGGTCAGCCCCGTGATCGGCGAACTCTTCAACCCATCGATCCGGCTCCACGATCATGAGGTGAACGTCGACCGGCAAGGACGTTCCAGACTTCGTAGCTTCGAGAACAGGGAGGCCGATAGAGATGTTGGGTACGAACCGTCCATCCATGACGTCGAAGTGGATATAGTCGGCTCCCCCGGCCTCCAGCTCGGCAAGTTGTTCCCCGAGTCGAAGGAAGTCAGCGGAAAGGACGGATGGGCCGATCCAGGTGTCACGCATGGATGAATACTCCGGTAAACAAGGGCGGAAACGACCGCCCGCGACTGGCACTGCCGTAAATGTACCAGCGCATCCGGCTTCGTTGAGCCGGTCATGACTGAACCCGTATACTCTCGGGAGTTGTGCGCCTCTTTCCGTTGGAGACTTCCACCCATGGGCCTTCTCGACCGCTTCGAACAAACGCTTGAACGGTTGCTGGAAGGAACCACCGGCGCGCTGTTCCGCCAAAAGATCCAGCCCGCCGAGATCGGCAAGAAGCTGGAGCGCGCGATGCTTGATAACCAGCGTCCATCGGTCGGCTCCAGCATCGTTCCCAACGCCTACACCGTCAGGCTGAATCCGAAGGACTTCGCGCAGGTCGAGGCTTGGGCGGGTGGGCTCGCACGACAGATGGAGTTGTGGCTCTTCCAGGTGGCGTCCAGGCGCCAGTTGACGGTGCTCGACAAGATGACGGTCGAGTTCGTCGAGGACAAGCGCGTGCCGCAGCGCAACCCGCGCATCGAGGCGATCATCACGGACCGCGCGCCGTCGCCGCAGAAGCGACCGGCCCGCCGGCCCGCACCGCCCCGATACGAGGATGCCGGCGCGACATCGATCTTCAATGTGCCATCGCGCTCGTCTTCTGAAATTCGATTCCGCGCCACCTCGGGCCCGGTGTCAGGCTCGGTATGGTCCATCCCTGAAGGAACATCGACCATCGGCCGTTCACCGGACAACACCATCGTCATCGATCTCCCCGACGTCTCGCGCCGGCATGCGAGGATCGAACGATCCGGATCCCATCTGCGAATCTATGACCTGAACAGCACCAACGGGACCCGGATCAATGGCGAAGCGATCCATATTTCTGATATCCAGGAGGGAGACCAGGTCCAGGTCGGCAGCCAGGTCCTGGAGGTCTACGGCGACGACGCGTGGGCTGGTGAGGGATATCACCGGTGAATCTGTCTGACCTGCAACTTCCTGCCAACTTCGATACCTTCGACTGGTTCATTCTCCTGCTTCGGATCGCATTCATCGGTCTGGTCTATTACTTCCTGTACCAGGTCGGGCGTGTCTGCGTTCGCGAGCTGGTTGTGCTCGGCCGGGTCAGCGCAACGCCATCCACGCCTCATGCCGTGATCCCGGATCCGGCAAGCTCGCTGGAACTCATCGACCCCGCGGAGTCGTCATATTACGAAGGGACGTCCTTCCCGCTCGATCACTACACGACGGTCGGACGGCATGAAGACAACACACTCATGATCGACGATGGGTTCGTGTCCGCTTCCCACGCCGAGATCATCTATGACGGCGGCGCCTGGTGGGTGCAGGATCTCGGGAGCACCAACGGCACCTTCATCAATGGACAGACTGTGCGGTCACGTGTCCGGCTGTCGGATGGCGATGTCGTTCAATTTGGCCGGGTTCGCCTGCGAGCCCACGTTTGACAGAGAAGATTGAGAGTTCCATGACCATCAACCTCGTCGGGCTTGCCCATCTGTTGCGCGCCCGCGGTCCGATCCCGCAGGTCGGCGCGCTGCTGACCATGTCCGGCGACGTGACAACCTACCACGATCCCACATTGCCGCCGGTAAGGATTCCGGGTTCACTGTCGCTGATCCTCCCGGCGCACAATGAGGTCGACAATATTGAGATCGTGATTCGGCGTGCGCTCGAGGTGCTACCCCGGCATGTCGATGAGTTCGAGATCATCCCGGTCAACGATGGCAGCAAGGACGAAACGGGGCGGGTCATCGACCAGCTTGCCCGCGAAGATCACCGGGTACGACCGGTCCACCATCGGGTGAACCGTGGCTATGGCGGCGCGCTCAAGTCCGGGTTCGCGGCATCACGGTACGACTATGTGATGTTCATGGATTCGGATCGTCAATTCGACGTCGAGGACATCCAGCGCCTCGCGCCCTTCGTCGCGTCCCACGACATCGTGGCCGGGTTCCGCATGGAGCGCTCGGACCCGATGATCCGGCGCATCAACGCCGAGGTCTTCAACCTCGCGGTCCGGGTGCTCTTCGGCGTGCACCTGCGCGACCTCGATTGCGCGTTCAAGATCTTCCGGGGCGACCAGCTTCGTTCACTGACGCTGACAACCTCTGGCGCGCTGATCAACGCGGAAATCCAGGCGAAACTTCGCCGGCAGGGCGCCCGTATCCAGCAGGTCGGCGTGCCGCACTATCCGCGCGTGGCCGGGAAGCCGACCGGCGGCAGCCTGAAGGTCATCCTCAAGGCGATGGTGGAGACGATCCAGCTCTGGATCCACATGCACTCGTACCAGCCTCCGAAGGAGTCGAAGAACTCGCGCCCCTACTACGCGCTGGGCGACACCCTGCTCGGACTGGCGCTGGGGACCGTCACGGCGGTCACCGCGGGGCTGCTGCGGCGACGCAAATAGGCACGAAGAACCGGCCACGGTCATGACCGTGGCCGGCTTTCCGTTTCGCGACCAATAAGAGATCGATACCCTTGCGCGCGGCCTACGCGACCTGCAGCACCGGACGGCGGCGGCGAAGCACTGCCGCGACCTGGGACATGTTCTCGGCGGGATTCAGGCGACGGCCAAGCGCCGAGGCGACATCCTGGATCGACATGTCATCCAGCAAGGTCCCGGTTCGATCCGACACCATCTTCTTCGTCACGAACACT
>DATGPC010000196.1:0-10782 GCA_035305265.1 Thermomicrobiales bacterium
CGGGTGCTCGGCCCGTGCCTTCTGGATCTGCTCGACCGAGAAGCGGGCATGCACCGAGCAATAGCCCTTCCAGAGGATGACCTTCGCGTTCCGCAGGGCCTCCTCGGTGTTGCCGCCGAGCGGCTGGAACGGGTCCCAGACAACCATCTGGTCCTGCGGGATCCCCTTCTTGATCGCCGTGTTCCGGCCGAGATGCTCGTCCGGGAAGAACATGATCCGCTCGCCGCGCTCCAGCGCCCAGTCATAGACACGCGTGGCGTTGGATGACGTGCAAACGATGCCGCCGTTGCGGCCGCAGAACGCCTTGATCGACGCCGCGGAGTTCATGTACGTGATCGGGACGATGCTGTCGACACCGAGGTCATGTAGCGCCTTCCAGGCGGCTTCGACATCTTCCGGCTTCGCCATGTCGGCCATGGAACACCCGGCTTCCATGTTCGGGAGAATGACCCTCTGGTCCGGGTTGCCAAGGATGTCCGCGCTCTCGGCCATGAAGTGAACGCCGCAGAACAGCGTGAACTCGGCATCCTGGCGCGTCGCGGCCTGCTGCGAGAGCTTGAACGAATCGCCCTGGAAGTCGGCAAACTGCACGACCTCATCGCGCTGGTAATGATGCCCGAGGACCGTCAGGCGGCTCCCGAGCTGCTCCCGGAGCGCGAAGATCCTCGCGTCACGCTCGGCCGCCGGCATCTTGAAGTACTCGGTCGGGATCTTTTCCTGCCGTTGCGGGGTCACGCCATACGTGCGCAGCCGGTCATAGGCCCCGACGCCCTCTTCCGGCGTGCACGAGGCCACCTCGAGTTGCGGGTCGTTGAACCACATCGTTGCCGTAGATGGCTGCTGGACGTTCTTCGTCCTGGTCTCGGAGGAGTTGTCGGTCGTGGGCCAGAGAGTCTGCATGATCGTTGTGTCCTGCACCATGTATGAGGTGCCTCCGGCGCAAGTCCCGTCGGTCGAGGGTTCGGCCACTGATGGGGCTCGCGGTTGGATGATCGTTGTCATCCGCATGTGCCAACGTACGGAATAGTAGAGACCCCGGTACTTAATGTCAATGTGACACTAACTCAAATTCGTGAACCATCCGCGTCCGAACCCCCGGTTTGACCCGCGATTACGCTCGTTGAACCACCGGTGTCGCCGCCCGAGCGTTTGTCGCTAACGGCAGCAGGACCGTGATCTCGGTCCCCTCGCCAGGCGTCGACGTCGCGGTCACCTCGCCGCCTTGTGCCTCGACGAGTTGCTTGACAATGCTGAGGCCCAGCCCCGCGCCGCCGGAACGAACCGACTCGCCTTGGTAGAACCGGTCGAAGATGCGAGGGAGATCCTCGGCGGAGATACCCACTCCGGTATCGCGCACCGTGATCCGAACGTGGCGGCCATCGTCGTCCGGCGCCGCTTCCACGATGACGATGCCGCCCTCCGGCGTGTGACGAATCGCGTTATGCATGAGGTTGTTCAGGATCTGGTTCACGCGCGTGGCGTCGCCAAGAACGGGCGGAAGGTAGTCTGGCACCACAGCGTTGACGCTGACGCGGGACGCCTTGAGGGCATACGGCCGGACACCGCGCACGGCGTCCTCGATCAGCGTCTTGACGTCGACCGGCGCGCTCTTCAGGGCAAGCGCCGCCTCCTCCAGCCGCGACAGGGTAAAGAGGTCATCGACCAACTTCCCGAGCGTCACCGCTTCATGCTCGATCGCGCGGAAGGCCTCTTCCGGCGACGGCGTCTCCTCGTCCGGTTCCCGGAGCTGGGCATCGATATGTCCACGAATGATCGCGAGCGGCGTCCGAAGATCGTGCGAGATGGCCGAAACGAACGACCGTCGCTGACGGTCGAGCTCCTCCAGCCGCTCGGCCAGGGCATTGAAGCGCACGGCGAGGCTCCCCAGTTCGTCCTCCGTCAACACCGCGACGCGACGGTCCAGGCGTCCGGCGGCGATGCTTTCCGTGGTCTGCTCGAGCTCCTCGATTTGCCGGGTCAGGCGCCGGGAGACAAAGCGGCTCGCGATCATGGCCACCACGATGCTGCATAACGTGATGATGCCGATCAGGAGCAGCACGAAAACCGTCGCGGCAACGACCGACTGGAATTGGGTCGCATAGTCAACGCCCGATGAGTTGAGCACCCAGATATACAGGACGCTCATCAAGGCGGAGAAGACGAGGAGGCTCAGCGTGACGACGAGGACGTGGGAGACGGTGAGACGTGTCCGAAGGTGACGATTAATCCTGGGCTTGATCCGCTGCCACAGGAATATGGCGAGGCCGATGCCGCACACGGCGAGCGCCCCGAGAACCAGCAAGCCAAGCACCAGCCACGTCGCCGCATCCGGACGGGCCCCGTATCCGCCGACAGCCCAGGCGAAGAAGACCAGGATGAACAACGCGGCGCCGATGACGACGAGCCCCATCGTCATGGAAACGTACCGCGACCATCCTGGACCCGACTGCTGGTCTCGATCGCCGATCACGGGGTTTTCCCGGGGTTGAAGCGGTATCCGACGCCCCATACCGTTTCGATCATCGCGCCGGCGTCCTCACCCAGCTTCTTGCGCAGTCGCTGGATATGGCTGTCGACCGTCCGATCGAAGACGGTGACGTCGCCGCCCCAGACCTCTTCTAGTAGGTACTCGCGGCTGAAAACCCGGCGAGGGTTCGAGGCAAGCAGCCGCAGCAGCCGGAATTCGGTCGCGGTGAGCGGCACTTTCTCGCCGTCGACATGCACCTCGTATCCGATCACGTCGATGACCATCCCGCGGAACTCGAGACGATCCTGCTCTTCGCTTGCGGACGATTGCGACCGGATCAGCTCGACCCGGCGCATGATCGCGGAAACTCGCGCCAGGAGCTCGCGCATAGAGAACGGCTTCGTCAGGTAATCGTCGGCGCCAAGCTCCAGCCCGAGTACCTTGTCCAGCTCCGTGGATCGTGCGGTGAGCATCAGGATCGGCGTGGCGCGGTTGGCCCGAACGCGACGAAGGACCTCCAGGCCATCGAACCCCGGCAGCATGACGTCGAGCACGATAAGATCCGGGTTCACCCGCTCCACCGCCTCGACGCCCGTGGGACCATCGAAAGCCTGCTCGACCTCATGCCCCGCGACGCGCAGCTCCTGCCGGATCAGGGCCGAAAGCTCCTTTTCGTCTTCGATGACCAGTATCCGCGCCATCCTGTCCCCTTCTGAAAATCCGTTCACGTCCGACCCAGCCGCCTACGCAGCCCGCTGGCCGTCGGACGGGTTCTGCGGCTTCCGGAGGGGAAGATGGATAATCTCGCCCCGCTTGTTATCCGTGCCGCGAACGTCGATCATCATCGGGCCAATCGCCATCACGGCAAAGAGCACGAAGACGGCGGCTACGATGATGTTTACGATGATAGTTTCCATGGTTGTGGCTCCTTTGCCATCGACCCTGTGATCGGCCCTTCAACTCCACTACCATCCTGACAGCCAATTGTCGCGCGCAAACCGGCAAGTTGTCGCAGTTCAGACGAAAATTGTTGAGAAACTGTGACGAAGACGATCACCGTCATTGACCGACGATAATTGCCGCAAATGGAGCCGAACCCCGTGTCCAGCCTCCCCGAAAACCAGACCCTATTGCTCGATGCAGATGACACGTTGTGGGAGAACAACGTCTACTACGAGCGTGCCTTCGACGAATTCGTCTCGTTCCTCGCGCATGAGCACCTGACCGCGGCAGAGATCCGTGAGGTGCTCGACCGTTTCGAGATGACGAACGGTTACGGCGCCCGCGCGTTCGCCCGCAGCCTGAGGGAAACGTTCGCCGAGCTCGGCGGCCCGCATGACGATGAGGCGATCCGGCACGTCGAGCAGCTTGCCGTGCGCATCCTCGAGATTGACATCGAGATCATCGACGGCGTCGAGGAGACCTTGGCGGCGTTGCGACCGCATCATGACCTCTTCCTGTTCACCAAGGGTGACCTCGAGGAGCAGCAGCTGAAGATCGAGCGTTCCGGAATCGGCCATTACTTCGACGCGCACGTCATCGCCGCCGACAAGAAGACGCACACCTTCGTCGAGCTGGCGGAGTCCATGGGGTTGGATGGCGAGCGAACATGGATGGTCGGGAACTCGACCCGATCCGACATCGTTCCCGCGCTGGAAGCGGGGCTCCATGCCGTCTACGTGCCGCACCCGATGACATGGCACCTGGAGCACGTCGACGTCACCCACAACCCCGAGTGGCGCGGACAGTTTGCCGAGATCGAGCGGTTCAGCGATCTCCGTCGACTGTTCCGGTCGTCATAGATCCGGATTGACCGCAGCGGATATTGCCCCGGCCCCAGGCGGATATCGAAACCCGACCTACCTCCAGGCCGCTTGCCCGCCGAGCGTCCAGGGCGGATCTGGATAGTCCGGCTCCGGGGAGATCCCCGCCTCGGTCAAAATCCGGTCGCGGTCGTCCTCGTCGAGGTACCGGCCATTCTCTTCGCCCGGCGTGGCGTTGAATTGGTCCAGGCTGGCGAAGCTCGTGTCGCTCCACGCGAAACTGATCTCCCCGGACCGGTCGTCCGGCGAAATCCAGTACCGGTTCTCGTAACCGCGATTGTTCGCTTCATCGCTGAACATGAAGCGATACGCGCGGCCCGACTCATCCACGATGTCTCGTTGCCAGCCCAATGCATAGACGGTGGGATCGAGATCGTCATGCGGAGCCATGATGATGGTATTGCGGAAGACTTCGTTGCCCGAGACATTGCTCCAACGATGCGATGTATCGCAACCCTGTCCGCCTGAAACGGGCGCGCGACACTGGGACATTACGACGATGCCATCCCCGTTCCACGCCACGATGTTCTCGTAGACGCGTGTGTTGCTCGAGCTGGAGATGAAGATCCCGGCCCAACCGGTTCCGCCCTCTCCCCAGACGTTGCTCCACACTCGATTTTGGAAGATCTCCGCGCCGTCCGATATCTCGAAGTAGATCCCTACCCGGTCATTGTGATAGACGTTGTTCCCGTGAATTCGTACCTCGCGACAGTCGATATCGCACCAGATGCCCGGGCCGTGGTTGAGATACACCTCGTTATCGCTGATTTCGATGTTCGTAGTATTGGTGATCTTCATACCGCCAGCTTCCCAATCGGGATCGAAGCGCTCGGTATTGTTGCGATAGATCACATTCCCCCGGATAACCGCATCTGAGGTAGCCCCGCCGATGCCGAGCTGCCCGGCATTGAAGATCTCGTTGTCGATGATGGTTCCGCCCGGCGCGTGCCAAAAACTGATAATTATCCCGTGGCCATCTGACAGGGTGTTGCCTTCAATCGTCCAGCGCGCCGCTCCCGGTACGCGGAGCGCCCCGGCCTGTGCATCCGTCGCAGCGTGCTTCATGGTGAAGCCGCGCACGGTCACGTCGTCCGCATCGATCTCCATCCACGTCGTACGGGTGGACACCTCCATCACGGCGCTGGTCGGGTCGTCCGCAATCACGACCTGTCGACCGGCGTTGAGGGAGAACTGGCCAGGGCCCGGGACGGTACCTGCCGCAACCTGTCGCAGGGCGACTCCATCGCGAAAGACCTGCTCTGGCCACAAACACCGACCGTCGCTCTCTTCCTCGCAGAACCCTTCCGTCTCGTAGAACGGGACGGGGTTCGCGCTGACCCAAAGCCCCTCGATCGGAATCCACGTCGTCCAGACATCCGATCCGCGGATCTCTGCGCCACCCTGGCCATCGAGCACCATAGGGACACGGATCTTGACGCGCTCGCGATAAATGCAGTCAGTCCGGACCTGGACCGTACTCCCCGGCGCGGCGGCATCGAGGATGGCTTGGAGGGAATCCTCGCACGCCGGTTTGACGGAGTACGTGCCCTGCGCATCCGCTTCGGGCGGCAACGCGATCATCGCCGCACCACCTGTCAGGGCCAGCATCACGACGAAGAAGAGAAACCGCTTCATTCACGCTCTCACCGGTTGTCATGCACGACAGGATGGCAGGGGCCCATCAGCGACACAGGGATATCGCTTCACATAAGACCTTCACTGTACCAAATGCGGTCCGGGTATGGTTAGGCCGGGAAGGAAATCGATCACCCTGCCGATGCCGCCGGTGACGCTGTCCCAGGTGTTGGATACCCCGTCGACGACGTCCTGCATCCAGGAGAGTTGCCCCGTCCAGGTGTTAGGCTGCAAGCCGCCTTCCCAGACCCAGCCCTCGATAGTCTGACCGTCCACGTCGGCCTCGACCGGCCACCATCTCCCCTGCTCGTCCGACTCGGAAAGCCCAGTCACGCGAACTTCCTGGCCGATCTGGAGCACCGCCAGAAGTGGCGCCCCGGCGCCCGGCGCGGCCCGCAGGTTCAGTGACTCGACCGACACCTCTGTTGTTGTGCCAGGGGCGACGGAGAGGAATCGCTCGACAAGCGCTGCCGGACCGTCACGCACCATGAGGATCGAGCCGAGCATCAGGTTCGCGATCAGGAGCAGCAATGTCAGCTTCCAGAGCGTCCGTCGCACGCCGCCGGATCGCCGCGCCAGCTTGCCGCCGCGCCGGTACCAGCGCCGAGCACGACTGGGGCGAATTGGCTCGACTTCCGGGACATCGTCGTAGCGCTCCCATCCATCCGCCTTCGGAGCCGGACGGTCATCTCTCCTCGGGCGGATGCGAAGAATGCCGGTGCGACGCGCGGGCGGCTCTTCCCGCTCGAACACCTCCGTATGGCGCGGCGGCGGGGCAATATCCTCACCTTCCAGGCCGGCTTCGAACATCCGGACGAATGCGCCGACTTCCGGATAGCGGTCCCGTGTATGCCTGGCCAGCGCCAGCCCGAGGACATCGTCGATCCAACCCGGCAAATCGAGGTCGGGATTGACGGTGGATGGCAACTCAGGCGAGCCGGACAGATGCGCCTGGATCAACAGGCGCTTCTGCTCTGGACCGTCGGCGACATACGGCGGCCGGCCGGTGAGCAGCTCGTAGATCACGCACCCGAGCGCATAGACGTCGGTCGCGGGGGAGACGACCTCGCCGCTCGCCTGCTCCGGCGCGAGATAGGCCGCCGTACCGAACGCGGAGCCGCCGATCATGTCCTGCGGCACCCCGGCTTGCTGGGCAAGACCGAAGTCGATCAGCTTGATCGTCCCGTCTGGCTGGCGAATGATGTTCTGCGGCTTGACGTCCAGATGCACGAGATTGTTGGCGTGCATGTGCCCGAGTCCGCTCCCGACGCGGTCGAGGATCTCCATCACCGTCTCGGGGTCGAGCGGCCCTTCCCGGTCGAGGATCTGACGCAGGTTCTCGCCTTCGACGAGCTCCATCACCATCCACGACCCGTTCGACGCGTCGATCAGGTCATAGATCGTGACGAGGTTCGGATGCGAGACGAAACGCATCATCCGCGCCTCTCGCCGGAACCGCTTGCGCGACTCCGGGTCGCGCTGGTACTCCGGGCGAAGGGTCTTCACGGCGACACGACGGCGGGTCTTCAGGTCAAACCCGTGGTACACGACCGCCATCCCGCCGGTGCCGACGGGATTGTCGAGTTCGATCTCGTAACGATTGGAGATGGTAAGTCGCGACCCCGGCATGGAGTCGCGGTTCGCTGCGGTCATCTGGTTCCCCGGCGCGAGCCATATCCGCCCGCGAGGCGACCGCCGGCTCCGGACGTCAGCGGCTCGATGCGTCGATCAAATGTACCAAAAGCCCCGGCCCGTTTCGCCCGTGCGGGACCTGACACGGGATCAGCGGTATGATGCATACAACCACGACATACTTTCCTCTACGAAAGGAGTCACACTCATGAAGATCGGCGTCTTTACCGTCCTGTTCGCGCAGCGTCCGTTCGAGGAAGCACTGGACTTCATCAAGGAGACCGGCTGCGAGGCGGTCGAGATCGGCACCGGCGGCCATCCCGGTGGCGCCCATTGCGACCTTGATGCGCTCGTCGACAATGACGCGGCGCAGAAGGAGTGGATGGACAAGATCACGTCGCGTGGGCTCGAAGTCAGCGCGCTGTCCTGCCACGGCAATCCCATCCACCCCGACGCGGAGACGGCGAAGCGGGAGGACGAGACGTTCCGCAAGACGATCCGCCTTGCCAGCCAGCTCGGTATCCAGAACGTCATCAACTTCTCCGGCTGCCCCGGCGACGGCCCGAACGCCACGAAGCCGAACTGGGTCACCTGCCCCTGGCCGCCGGAGTTCGCCGAGCTCCTTGACTGGCAGTGGAACGAGGTCGTCACTCCCTACTGGGCCGATGCTGGCAAGTACGCGCAGGACCACAACGTCCGCGTCGCGATCGAGCTGCATCCCGGCTTCGTCGGATATCACACCGAGTCGTTCTGGCGGCTGCGGGAGGCCGGTGGCGAGGCGATCGGGGTCAACTTCGACCCGTCGCACCTCTTCTGGCAGGGGATGGATCCGCTCGTCTGCATCCGCGAGCTGGGCGACACCATCTTCCATGTCCACATGAAGGACACCTGGCTCGACAAGCCGAACATCTCCCGCAACGGCGTCCTCGACACCAAGCAGTACACCGACGAGAAGAACCGGTCGTGGATCTTCCGCACCGTCGGCTACGGCCACGGGCAGGAGTTCTGGCGGCACATGGTCTCCGAGCTGCGGCTCGCCGGCTACGACGGCGTCCTCTCTATCGAGCACGAAGATTCACTGCTCAGCATCAACGAGGGATTCACCCGGGCGGTGGATTTTCTCAAGGATGTCGTCCTGACCGAGTCGCCCGGCGAGGCCTGGTGGGTCTAGGCACGTCATCTTCCTGCGTCGTCCCGGACCATGTATCCAGGACATGACCCAGAAGGTCACATCGCGCGCATAGTGCAAGGCTACGGAACCACACGAGGGACACATATGCAGAAACAATCAATCGGCGTCGGCCTGGTCGGCTACAAGTTCATGGGCCGCGCCCACTCAAACGCGTACCGGCAGGTGAAAGCGTTCTTCCCGGAGGTGCCGGTGCCCGAGATGGTCGCCATCTCCGGGCGCAACGAGCAAGCCGTCAGCGAGGCAGCCGAACAGCTTGGCTGGAAGGGCTACGAGACCGACTATCGCAAGCTCGTCACGCGGGACGACATCGACCTGGTCGACGTCTCTACGCCCGGCTATTTGCATCATGACGTCGTCATCGCGGCCCTCGAGGCCGGCAAGCACGTCTACTGCGAGAAGCCGCTGGCGAACACGCTGGACGAAGCCACGGACATGATCCGCGCCTGGCGCAAGGCCGGCACGATTGCGATGGTCAACTTCAACTACCGGCGCGTCCCGGCCGTCCAGCTCGCGAAGCGGATCATCGACGACGGCCGCCTCGGCACCATCCGCCACATCCGGGCCGTCTACCTGCAGGACTGGCTGCTCGACCCGATGGCGCCTCTTTCCTGGCGCCTGAAGAAGGAGCTGGCCGGCTCTGGCGCGCTCGGGGACATCGGCGCCCACATCACCGACCTCGCCCGTTTCCTCGTCGGCGAGTTCAGCGAGGTGGTCGGGACGATGAACACCTTCATCCACCAGCGACCCGTCGAGGTCGAGAGCACCGGCGGATCCGGCCTCTCGATGCAGGCCGGAGATGAGATGGGCGACGTCACGGTCGACGACGCCACGAGCTACCTTGCGCGGTTCGAGAACGGCGCGACGGGCGTCTTCGAGGCGACTCGACTCGCCCCCGGCCGCCGCAACTACAACTCGTTCGAGATCAACGGCGAGCTGGGCAGCATCGTCTTCAATCTCGAGCGGTTGAACGAGCTTGAGGTCTATTTCGTCAACGACGACCCGGATGTGCAGGGGTTCCGCACGGTCAACGTCACCGATCCGGTTCATCCGTACGTGGGCCAATGGTGGCCGGGTGGGCACATCATCGGCTGGGAGCACGCCCACACGCACACCGTGCGTGACCTGCTCGAAGGCATCGCCTCCGGGACGAATCCCGCGCCGTCGTTCGAGGACGGATTCAAGTGCCAGGCAGTCCTCGACGCCGTCGAGCGCAGCGCCGCCTCGGGTGCCTGGGAGCAGCCGGTGCCCGTGCCGGAATAGGACGCAAACGGATACACGCAAAGAGAGCCGGTCCATGTGGACCGGCTCTCTTTGCGTGCGCGTGCTTTTCTTATGACATCGACCTACCGCGAGGGGTTTGCAACCTGCCGGCGCGCCCGCGCCTGCTCCAGCCGCTCGCGCTCCTCGTCCGTCAACATGTCCACCGCGCCGGTGACATCCGGCCAGGCTGCCTGCCGGATCGCCTGGTCGTCGTCGGCCGCGATAGCAGCGCGGATCCGCCGGACCGCCGCGCCCCGGAGGACGGCTGCCTCGAGTTGCTCGAGCGCGTACTCGCCCTGCAGCGCCGGATCGCGGGCGATCCCCATCGTTTTCGCGACCGGCAGGAGATGCGCCAGCTGCCGGTCATCAGGCGGGTCGGCATCCGCCGCATCGATGATCTGCTCGATGAGGGTGGCACGCTCCAGAACCGTCTGGACGGCCGCCCACGTCGCCGGATTCTCGATCCTCGCGCCAACCCTCTCGATCGTGCTGAGCGCAGTGAGGATGCGCGCGGTATCCGCGTCATGGAGCGCAGCGTGCAGGTCGTTGAGGGCGGCGCGTTGCTCGATCAGCCGCAACACCCTGCCCCGTTCGCTACGACTCAGGCGCTCGAGACCACCCTCCGGCTCCTCCGCCAATTGCGCCTCCAGCGCCCGGGAATCACGCTTCTTCAGGATGGCGCGTGTCTCCGCCACCCATCGCGTGCGTTCCCTCGCGAGATCCACGCGCGCCCGCATCTCGGGCGGCAGCGCATCGCCCCCAAAGAGCTCCTC
>DATGPC010000197.1:0-6065 GCA_035305265.1 Thermomicrobiales bacterium
GCGATCACGACCCGGATCATCCCGTTACTCCACAGAAGCCATCGGGACGGTCAGGCACAGTCGGTGACCTGTCCCATCCGGCAACACGTCGAAAGAAAGCGACCCGTCCAGCTCCCCGGCCCGATCACGCAGGCTGGCAAGTCCGGTACCGGATCCCGGCGAGCCATTCCCGGTGCCGTCGTCGGTCACGGAGAGGCACGCCGTCTCCCCATCATGCCAGAGCCGGATCGCGCAGCGCCCGGCGCGACTGTGGCGAACGACATTCGTGACGCCTTCCCGCATGCCCCATGCGAAGAGCGAGGCGATCTCGTCCGGGAAATCGGCGGCGCCGGCAGACACCTGCGTCTCGATCCCCGCGGCGTCGAGCAATTGCCGCGCATCCTCGATCTCGACCGGGAGGACCGCGTGGCGCTCGTCGGCGACCGTGCGGCGGACGTCACTCATCGCCGAGCGCGCGAGCTGCTCGACGTCCTGCATCTCCCGACGCGCCTTCTCCGGGTCGGCGTCGAGGAGCCGGTTCGCCAGCTCGCTCTTGAGCGTGATCAGCGAGAGCGTATGACCGAGCACGTCGTGCAGGTCTCGCGCGATGCGGAGGCGCTCCTCCGCCGCGGCCATCCGGCGCTCGGTATACCGGGCCTCGATCAGCTCGCCGATCATCCCGCCCTGTCGCATCTGCCACGCGATGAGCCAGCTGAAGAGAGCGGTGAAGGCGAGCGAGGTGTACATGATGGGCGCGTCGATGCGCGCGAGGATGAGGACCACCGTGACGAAAACGATCGTGCCGAGCGCGGTCCGGGTCGCCTGCAGGGGAGGAGCGGTCAGCACGATGGCGATCGCGACAAAGACGACGGACGTTGCCCAAATGCCGCCGTGCCAAAAGACGAGGACGAGTGACGAGCCGATCATTACGCCGCGTAATGTCCAGGATTCACGAGTGGTGAATATCTCGGTCCAGGATCGCCGGCGGAAGTTGAGGCGGTAGATCGTGTAGGTGTAGGCGCCGATCATCACGAGCGCGATCGCGGTGGTGATGGTCCTGGTGGGAATGGACTGCGTCTGCCGCCACGTTTCCCACCATGGAATGAGGAGCTGGAGCACCCAGATCCACGAGAACAGCGCGAAGAACGCGCGGGAGGCAGTGTCCCGTGCGTTCTCCGAACCTCGCGCTCGTGCCAGCACGTCCTGCAACCGGCTCATTCGAACGTCCGTTTCTCTTCACGGCCGTAGGCACGAAGCGCCAGCAGCCCAAAGATGAGAGTGTAGAACAGGAGCACCCCCACCGTATTGACGATGCTGTGCTCCACCTGCGCGCCAACGGCATCACGGCCCAGCTCTGCCAGGTGATACATCGGCGACCAGTTCGCGACCGACTGGATCGCGCCGCCCGTTTCCGGGATGGGGAAGTAGATGCCAGACAGGAACGAGAGCCCCAGCGACAGGATGTTGATGACCACCGCGACCGACGCAGGGCGAACGAGGTAACCGATCGCCAGGCCCATCGTGATGAACGGGATGCCGCCGATCGCCATCCGCCCGATGAGCGAGACCGCCATGAGGGGGTCGAGACGCGTACCTGTCGCGACAGCGGTGCAGACGAGGAAGGTGGTCATCACGGCGGTCATCGAGCAGGCGACGAGTACCTTCGCGCCGAGCAGGACGGCCGGAGGCACCGGCATTGCCCGGTAGAGGACGTGACGCCGCGCCGAGCGGTCGGAGGCAATGCCTCCGCCGAAGGTGCCGAGCATGATGTTGAAGGTGCCGAAGGCGCCGAACGACGCCATCATGTAGGTCTTGCCGTCGATTCCGGCGACGTCTTGCCCGGCCCACCCGAACCCGATGAACAGGAAGAGGACCGAGGTCGCGACCAGCGACCAGACGAGGCCCATCGGCATGCGGAGTTGTTGGAGCATCTCGGCCCATGCCTGCCGGACGAGCATGGGTAAGGCTGGAGCGGTACGGAACGGTGTGCCCAGGGTATCAGGCGCTGCGGACATGAGGCTCTTCTCCGGTGTGGTTCGTCAGGTTAGCCACGGCATCTTCGAGTGCCGCGCCGCGGATCTCGATGGTCTGGTAGGCGATCTTCCGGAGCCACAGGTCATGCAGCACAACCTCCGGCTCGGCGGCCGTGAAGGTCGCGACACCCTGGTTGACCTCCAGGTCCTCGACCGCCAGTCCGGCAAACGCTGTGGATGTCGTGTCGCCAGGCACGCGGATGCGAACCCGCTTGCGATCGATCCGGGAGGTGAGCGCGTCAGACGATGCGTCCGCCACCACCTGGCCGTCGTGGATAACGACGATCCGGTCCGCCAGCGCTTCGGCTTCCTCCATGTAGTGCGTTGTCATCACGATCGACGCGCCTTTCGCCGCATAGCGCTTCATCTCCCGCCAGAACGCCTTCCGGGAGTCGACGTCCAGTCCGACCGTCGGCTCGTCGAGGAAGAGCAGCGACGGGTTGCCGCAGATCGCGAGGGCGAACGCCAGGCGTTGGCGCTGGCCGCCGGAAAGCTCGCCGGCGCGCTTCCCCACCAGCTTCGTGAGCCCCGCAACCTCGAGGATTTCCCGCGATGAAAGCGGGGCGGGGTAGTAGCTCCGGAAGAGCGCCACCAGCTCGCCGACTTTCAGGTTCCACGGCAGGCCGGTGTCCTGCAACATCACGCCACAGCGTGCGCGGGCGCGAAGGTCATGCGGGTCCATACCGAAGATCTGCGCCTCGCCGGACGTCGGCTTGCGGATGCCAAGCATGATGCTGATGGCGGTCGTCTTCCCGGCGCCGTTCGGGCCGAGGATGGCGACGACTTCGCCGGGATCGATCCGGAGCGAGACATCGCGCAGGGCCTCAGCCTTGTCGAATCGTTTCGATACGTTCCGCAGCTCCACCGCCGGGGTGGGGGCGATCGGCGTGGGGAGTGTCATTGGTGCCTCCTGGCGTTGCCCCGGATGGGCTGATTCCAGTGTGGGCGTCGGAGGGGGTCGGGAGTAGTGCCGGGGATCATGGATGCGGGATGACATTTGTCATGAAGGCTGGATTGATCTCGTACCGCTGCAGCTTGTCTGCGGCGTGGAAGGCGCGAACGCCGTAGGCAAGCTGGCTCGGTACCGAGCGTCGGCTGGGTCGCTATGATGGGTGGCACCTGCATTCGCGCATCACACATCGGAGGTGTCCCATGACCACGCAGGAACCTGAAACGCAGGAGACCCTTCCCTCGATTCCCGCCGGCGCGCGGATCGGGCATGTCCACCTGAAAGTGGCGAACCTCGACCGGGCGGTGGATTTCTATCACCGGGTCATGGGCTTCGACCTGATCTTCCGGTTCAAGGACCAGGCGGCGTTCCTCTCCGCTGGTGGATACCACCATCACATTGGCCTGAACACCTGGGAGAGCAAGAACGGCGCGCCGCCCGATCCCGGCACGACCGGCCTCTATCACTTCGCGATCAATTACCCGGAACGACGCGACCTTGCGGCGGCGTTGAAGCGAATCCTTGACCAGGGATGGGGCATCGATGGAGCGTCCGACCATGGGACGCACGAGGCGATCTACATGCACGATCCGGATGAGAACGGCATCGAGCTGGCGTGGGACCGTGATCCGTCGCACTGGTACCGTGACGGCGAACCGGTCTTCGAGCGCAACCCGCTGGATTTCGCGAGCCTGCTTGGCGAGCTGAACGATCCGGATGTCGAGAAGTATTTGCCGGGACTGGAGAAATACGACTGATATCAGCGTGATTGCTGGAGACCGAAGAGCTGGGCCGCAGCTTCCTGCCGCGGTCCAGCTCTTTGGGGGTTGCAGGGGGGGTATATGCTGGGTACCCGTAACGGGACCCAAGCTATCGTCCGAAACATATAGACATATCGTCAAATGAGAGGATGTTCCACGAGTGGATATGCCCGTCGCTGCCCGCGTTGCCGATTTTGATAAATCAATGTCCCGATTCGATGTGTTCCTTGAATCAATCTCATTCCTGGAATCGTCGCGCGACGCGGATGTGAACAATCTGGTTCTCGGGAACCCGCAGGAGATGCCACTCCTGCCGCTGGTCGATTCCCTCCAGCGCAATGCAACACCTCGCAACAAGGACTGGTTCGCTTACAAGTTCAGCGAGCCGGAATCCCAATCCGTTGTCGCCGCATCATTGCGTGACGAGCTCGGTATCCCGTTCGAACCCGAGGACATCGCGCTGACGACCGGGGCATTTGGCGCGCTTTCGGTGGCTCTCCAGACGGTGGTGGATCCGGGCGACGAGGTGATCATCAACCTGCCGCCATGGTCGCATTACGAGGCCCTCACGGTGGCTGCCGGCGGCGTCCCGGTCAAGATCATGGTGGATCGCGAATCGTTCGACCTCGATCTCGAGGCCATTGCGGCCGCCATCACCCCGCGCACGCGGGTGGTCATCGTCAACACGCCGAACAACCCGACCGGCAAGATCTATCCGAAGTCGACGCTCGAGCGCCTCGCCACGATCCTCGAGGACGCCTCCGCCCGAAACGGCCGCCGGATCTACCTGATCTCCGACGAGCCGTATCGCAAAATCATCTTCGAGGATACGCCGTTCACATCGCCGCTCGGACTGTACCCGTACGCGATGATGACGTATTCCTACGGGAAAGTGACGCTCGCGCCCGGCCAGCGGATCGGCTACCTCGCGCTGTCGCCGGACATGCCGGACCGGCCCGACGTCCGGAAAGCCATCCGGCTGGTGCAGATCGGGCTGGGCTTCCTTTTCCCGAATGCGCTGCTCCAGCATGCGCTTCCCGAGCTCGAGTCGATGTCGATCGATATCGACCATCTCCGGCGCAAGCGCGATCGCCTCGTTGGCGCGCTTCAGGACATCGGGTATGACGTCCATGTCCCGGAAGGAACGTTCTACGTCTTGCCACGCTCTCCGCTGGAGGATGACATGGCGTTCATCGAGATGCTGGCGGACCGGGACACGCTGTGCCTGCCGGGATCCGTGCTGGAGTTTCCCGGGTTCTTCCGCGTCTCGCTCACGGCAAGCGACGAGATGATCGAGCGCGCCATCCCGGTCTTCGCCGATGTGTTCCGGCAGGTGAAGGAGCAGAAAGCCGCATGACGGACGTGGTGATCCGGTCCGCCGCACCGGATGACGCCCAGGCGATCGCGACGGTCCATGTCGCATCGTGGCAGCATGCTTTTCGCGGCATCCTGCCCGATGCGTACCTCGATGGGCTCGCTCCGGAGCAACGGCTGCGGATGTGGACCCATGTGCTGGGCGCGTCGCATCCCGTCGTGCATGTCGGGGTGGCGGAGCAGGACGGAAGGGTCGTCGGGTTCTACTCCATCGGTCCGTCTGACGAGGGCGATCCGGACGATGTGCGGATGCTCTCGACGATCTATCTCGACCCTGGATGCATGGGGAAGGGCATCGGTCGTGCCTTGCTGGCCGACGCCGAGCGCGCGATGCGCGACGACGGCGCAACCGTCGGTGTCCTGCGCGTGATCACGGCCAATGAGGGCACGCGCCGCTTCTACGAGCGGTGCGGCTGGACGATCGAGCCGGGATCGACCCGCATGGAGGACGCCTGGGGCCAGCAGGTCGAGACCGTCCGGTACACAAAACGCTTCCCCAATTCGTAATCCGTAGGGGCGCTCCCGTGTCGCCGTGCGGGCTAGATCTGCGCGGCGGTGTCTGCCTTCGCATCCCCGGTAATCGGTCCCGGTTTCGGCGCCAGCCATTCCAGCCATGACGGCAGCCACCAGTTCCAGTGGCCCATCAGCGATACGAGTGCAGGGACGAGCAGGGCGCGGACGACCGTCGCGTCGAGAATCACACCGGCCGCGAGGCCCGTCGCCAGCGACTTCAGCTCCGGTCCCGGTCCGGCGGCCAGGGCGGCGAAGGCGAAGAAGAGGATCAACGCCGCCGAGGTCACGAGGCGGCCAGTTACGCCCAGCCCGCGCACGATTGCCTCGTCGTTGTCGCCGATCCCGTCGTATTCCTCGCGCATCCGGGCGAGGATGAACACCTCGTAGTCCATCGAGATGCCATAGAGGAACGCGAAGATCGCGATCGGGATCCACGACGTGATCGAGCCGGTCGAC
>DATGPC010000198.1:0-4258 GCA_035305265.1 Thermomicrobiales bacterium
CCCGATTGCTGCCAGCCGGCGGAGCATCTCCGGCGCGGGGATCACCCCGGTCTCCATCGGCAGCGTGCGCGTCCCATCCATTTGCTCGTCGATCTCGAGGCCGGCCGGTGCGTCATTGGTATGGACCAGCAACACATCGCCAGCGCCGAGTTTGTCGATCTCGTCCATGTCCGCATGGGACGTGTAAAAGTGGAACGTGTCGAACAGGAGTCCCACGTTCCCTGTGCCCGTGTCCCTGGCCAGGTCGAGGACATCGTTCATCGTCCAGATGAACTCGTGCACGAAGGAGTCGCGAAGGGTCTTGGGACCGATGAACTCCAGGGCAAGGTTGATTCCAGCCTCCTTGAGCACGCAGGCGAACGGTCGAAGCCGCTCCATGTACCATGCATACTGCGCATCTCGCTCGCGCTCGTTGTTTCCGGGCATGATCCACGTCAGCGTCGTTGTCGCGCCAAGAGCCGCGGCGACCTCCAGCATTGGCCGGAGCTCCTCCAACTGCTGCTCCCGGTTGTCGTCGCTTTGCCAGTCCACCGGGGCGACCCAGTCGGCTGGCGTGACACTCGCGAATTCGAACAGGGCCCGGATATGCCCGGCGCCATGCTGATTCGCCAGGGCAGTGGCTTCCGCGATATCGAACGCAACACCCTTGAACCCGGTCTCCGCCGCGAGGGTGATGAGTTGCGGCAAGGCGTATCCGCGAATGCCAAGGTGTCCGGCGTTGAGTGTGTTCAGCATGCCTGCGTGTCCCTTTTCAGCGGTACCGCCTGCTTCGGCGCTACGATCGGAGTCCTGCCGCGGCGAAGAGCTTTTCCTGGGCCTCGCATGTCTCCTTCGCCGCCGCCAGTGGATCCTTCGCTGCCAGTTCGTTGATGCGGGCGCTGAACGGCTCCGCGGCCACCGCGCCGTCGTATCCGATCTGGTGGAGCTTGCGCAGCATCTCCGGCGCGGGGATCACCCCGGTCTCCATCGGCAGCGTGCGGGACAAATCCTGCTGCTCGTCGACCTCCAGGCCGGCCGGCGCATCGTTCGAGTGCACAAGCTGGACGTCGTCTGCCGTCAGGACATCCATGTCCTCGATGGTTCCGTGAGCGCAGTAATGGTGCCAGGTGTCGAAAAGGACGCCGACGTTGCCGGTCCCAATGTCCTTCGCGAATGCCAGCATGTCCTTCATCGTGTAGATGAACTCGTGCTCGAAGGTGTCGCGCAGTGTCTTTGGCGAGATGAACTCGATGCCGATCCGGATACCGGCTTCCCTCAACGCCTCGGCGAGCGGACGAAGTCGCGTCAGGCAGAACTCGTATTCCTCGTCATAGGTACGGGTATTGCTGCCGGGCATGATCCCGGTGGTGACGTTTGTCGCGCCGAGCGCCACGGCAACCTCGGCGAGCGGCTTCAGCGCCTCGATCTGCGCATCCCGCTTCGCGTCATCCGCCCATGAAACACCCGTGTTCCAGATCGCCGGGCGGATTCCCGCCTCGTCGAACATCGCCCGGAGCGCCTCGAAACCCTGCTCGTCCGCGATTGCCTTTGCCTCGACGATGTCGAATGCCACGCCCTCGAATCCGGCGTCTCGGGCGAGGTCGATGGACTCCTGCAGCGAGAGCCCCTTGATACCGATCGCTCCTGGAAGTAGCGCGTTGTACATGATGGATGCCTTTCGTGTGCGGAATCGGCGGATCAGGCAAGTACGTCTTCGAGGACGGTCACGTCGAACGGGGTTCGCTCCTCGCTGCGGCCCGGCACAGGATCAGCGGCCGGGTCTTCGGGCAGGGAGACGGTTTGCCCGAGGCTGGCGGACAGGTAGGCACCCTTGATGACCTGGAGCACGCGGGTCGCGATATCGATATTCGCAGGGTTCGGCGCGCCCTCGAGGACGACGTCGATGAAATGGCCAATCTCGGCGGTGAACGACGCGATCGGCTCGAATGTCCTCGTATTGGGTGACGGCCAACCGTAGACCTGGTGGTTCAGGAAGGTCGCCGCCCCGGCCAGTGCGCCAAATTCGGCGCTGACCTCGAACTGCCGGTTTCCTTCGACATCAAGTGCCCAGCTCGTCAGGATCTCGCCGATCGCGCCGCTCGCGAAGCGGACAGTGACCTGGCCCGTGTCCTCGGTTGGCCAGCCCTCCAGCAGGAAACGGCTCAGGAAACCGGTGACCTCGATCGGACGGTCGTTGTTCGCAAGCGATAGCAGTCGGTACGTGCTGTGATAGCCGGTGTCGAGCAGCTCGCCGCCTCCGGACTGTTTGACATCTGTCCGCCACCCCATCTGTCCGCCACCGGGCGTCGATGGTGTATTGGCGTGCGGGCTGAACGACCGGCTCTGGAACGTTTCGATCGAGCGGAAGAGGAACGGCCGACCGAGGACGCCCGTGGTCAGGAGTCGCCGAGCCTCGAGCAGTGATGGCTGGAAGAGCTGGTTGTGGGCGCTCATGAACGGAACGCCGGATGCCTCGATCGCCGCTTTCGCCCTGCGGGCGTCCTCAAGGGTGGTGCAGAGCGGCTTCTCGCACAGGATGGCTTTCCCGGCCTCTGACGAGGCGATGACCGCGTCGGTGTGCAGATGGTGCGGCAGGCAGATATCGACAACATCGATGTTGTCGTCCTGGAGCATGGACTCGAGGGACGGGTAGACGGCCGCGCTTCCCCCGGTATGGAGGTCGCTGAATGCCCGCGCGCGGTCGGCGTCAAGATCGGCGATCGCAGTGATTCGTGCTTTTTCCGGGTATGTGTTCCACCCGACCGCATGGACGCGGGCGATGTTTCCTGATCCGAGGATTCCGACGCGAAGGACCGATGTCTCCGATGGCGCTGTCATGGCTGGTTGCTCCTGCCTGTGATATGGCCGTCCGTCATGTGACCTGGTCATCTTGTTCGGCCGATTGTATCGCCGCTTGTGAGACGCGCAAGGGGGCCAGGTCGGATGGTTGTCCCCTTCGAAGTATCAATACCCGAATTTGCATATTGATTCGCAAGACTATCTATTGCCCTGGTCATTTCATTATGGTAAAGTTATCACGTCGACATAATATTTCTCGTCGCGACGCGGGCCCATTCAAAACTTTGTACGGCGCACGGCACATTTGGGGGAAAAAGTATGTGCGTGTCAGCTCCTCAGACTCCCGCGTCCTTCCGCATGAGTGGCATCCTTCGCGCCCTTGCGATCGCTGCTCTTTTCTTCACCGCGATTCCTGGACTGTTCGCAAACGACGCCACCGCACGTGATGCCGCATGGGCAAACGGGTGTGGCGGCGACTTCGCCGGTCGATGGGATGTCGTTTGTCCCGTTTCGCCGGATGTGGCCACGTATATCGGATCCGTGCGCGCCTGGAATGGTGGTGTGTCGATTGGGCTTACCGGAGCAGGCATCGAGCTGGGATTGTCCTGCGAGGGAGCCGCCGCGCTCGTCGTCATGGCGTCTGGTGAATACGCCCGTCTTCCGGTCGATGTTCGCGAGTACGACAACCTGTTCTGGGCCGATCCTTACATCACCGCCGAGGTCAACGCACACGCGTTCTTTGCGGCGACCAACGTGCCGCAGCTTGCCAGCCGTGGCAACCCCATCGATATCGTGTTCTCCGATTACTGGACACCGGGTAGCCAGGGGATGCTCTGGAGCGAATTCAACGACCCGAGCTTCTTCTTTAGCCCGGGAGCCTGCGCAGGCAACATGTAGCCTTCTCGCATGGGCGGGGCGTGCACCGCAAAAAGGGCCGGTGGTGAAATGCCACCGGCCCTTTTCCATTGGTTAGGCTATCGCGCTGCGCGCGTTCATTCACGTTCGCCCGGAGAGGCGACTGATTGCCACGATGCCAACGGCTACCGCGAGGAAGGCGACGGTGATGCCGACACAGTACAGCGCAACACCGCCATAGCCACCGACCTCGTTCGGGTTGATGAAGTCGTAGGGATACCATCCCACGATCGCACCGCGCACGAGGCTGTAGGCGAGATAGAGGAGCGGGTACACCATCCACTGCAGCGGGACGCGCCAGTCGAGCCGATGGACGAACGGGCGGATCACTGCATCGAGCACAGCCACCAGTGGCATCAGCTGGTGCAGCACGGTATGTGTCCAGTGGCGGTCGGTATTGAATGGGTTATCGAATCCGTTGATCAGGAAACCGTAGACAAAGAAGATCAGCACCATATACATCACGGTCGCGCCCCGGATTTTGTCCCAGGTGCTCGATGTGATCGTATTGGCTCCGAGTAAGGCCCCGGCGACCAGGACGACCCCGGTGAGGACGTTTCCCTGG
>DATGPC010000199.1:0-3168 GCA_035305265.1 Thermomicrobiales bacterium
GCCAACGATGACTTTGGTCATCTCATCACTGAGAAACTGTGACAATTCGGAGCCCTGCCGTTGTTCGGTTTCCGAAATGATTCCCCAGGTAGGATCGTTGTAGCCGCCGTACTCTTTCCACATATCCTGCAATGCCCCGGCCCATTCACCCATCTCCGGCTGGGTTTGGTAGCTGCTCCGGTACTCAATGTCATCATGGCTGGGTGGCCATGCGGTTCCGTCCATCAGGTAGGACACGGGGTCAAGGCCTGCCGGCTCGGTGCTGTTGTCACGTCGGACCATCACGCCGTCGACGATGTCATAGCCCTCACCTTCGCCGCCATAGAGCCAGTCGATGAATTCATTGTCTGGAGTCCGCTCATCCTCCGGAACGAAGGTGCGGCCATAGTCGATGAATTCAAGGATGCGGCGGATGCGATCCTCGTCCCCGGAGTTCTTGGCGGAAATTGCTGTGAGTGCTGAGGCGCTGGAAGCCGCAGCGAATTGTCGGGTGCCATCGGGGGCCTCGAATGGTGGAATCGGGACGCAGACGGCTTCGGGATCGATTTCTTTGAGCCCGGCATAGTATTCCTGCGACATTCCGCGGGGACCACCGACGAATATGCCGGCATTGCCACCGTAAAATTCTCGATTGGTCGTGGCCCAGTCCATGACGGCGAAATCGCGTGTAACGGCGCCTGCCGCATACAATTCGGTGAGGAAGGCGATGTGTTCACGAACCGCTTCTGAAGCCCAGCCAGGGATCAGCCGATCCTGGTCATCACGGTGGTACCAGGCACCCGGAGTCCAATAGGCATTCATTGCGTAATGGGGATTGATGTTTTGGGACATGGCAAGCCCGTAGGTACGGCGACCTTGCCCGGTCGGATCTCCTTCGGTGAATGCCACCGCAACCTCACGGAGCTCGTCGTAGTTCGTGGGGATGTCGAGACCCAGATTGTCCAGCCAGTCTTTGCGGATCGAAGCGGTGAGTGAGTAGGGTGGGTAATACTGCGGGATAGCAAAAAGCCCGTTTGCAGTTCTTCCAAAGTTCCAGGTTGCCTCATCGACATAGGAAAACGATTCATAGTCATCGACGTAGTCGCTCAGGTCGATGAATGCTCCGTCGTCCGCCCAGCGATAGAAGTTGGAATCATTCAGCTGGAAGACGATGATGTCCGGGATGTCGCCTCCCGCAATTTGGGTCGAGAGTCGCTCCGTATAGCTCGCCACGGGAACCAACTGCGGGGAATAGTCGAAGTTGAATCGCTCATTGATCATCTGCAGGCCACGCCCATCCAGAGGAGGGGGCGAACTGTAGATGAAACGGATACCCGACACCTCCATGGTGTCTTCTTGAGCGCTAAATCGATGTGTGGCAGGAGAGCGATTCGTCGATGCTGATGCCGGTGTGACCACGCTGGCTGCTGTGAGGGCACTTGCGCCACCAATAAACCGACGTCGGTTCGTCCGAACTGTCATCTCGAGTCCCTCCATCGGCCAAGGACCCCCTGAGGTGATCCAGCGGCCTCGCTTGGTTGTCGCTTGGAGTCGACACAAGCGCCCACCCCGTAACTTTGTTCTGAGAGTGAACTTAGCGTATCGCAGTGACAGGATCGCGTCAAACAGGCGGGGTGTCCGAAATGCCTGCGCCCCGCCTGTATGACGTCATGTAGAGAAGGGTTGACTAAGGCATCTTGGGGAGATCGACCACCGATCCGTTCGACGCGAGCGACTCCTGCATGGCGTGGACGAATGCGATCGGCGTCAGCAATTGCTGCGCGGTGAGCGGGGCTTTGCCGGAATTCACGGCGTCGAGGAAGAGATTCAATCCCTCGGCATAGGCGTCGTCACCGGCAATGATCTCGGCGGCGGCAAAGTCTTTCGTGCCGAACAGCGTGGCGTGGAAATGATAGGCAGCGTCCCCGAGGTAGGAGAACGTCGCGATGGCCTCGTTCGAGAACGTGAGGTTCACCGCCACATTCTTTCCGGATCGCGTCGCCTGGACGGTCCTGACATCGTCCCCCATCAGGCGGAAGGCGATCTCCGCGACGTGCGTAGCGTAGAAAAACGGCCCGGCGTACTCGCTCTCGAAGTCGCACGGACCGGCGAATTGCCCGACACGGATGTCGCCGAGCGATACCATCTTGTCTGCCAGATCGCCGGTGGTCGGCGCCCAACGCAGCGAGGAGTACGACGTCAGCAGGGCGTTGCCCTCGCTGGCCGCATCCAGCATCGTCTGGCAATCCTCCATCGAGATCGCAAAAGGCTTGTCCACGTAGACCGGGATGCCGGCCTTGAGGAACGGAATCGCGTGCTCCGCGTGCAGGTCGCCATGGCGATGGACGACGAGGATCGCGTCGACCTTGCCGATCATGTCCTCCGGCCGCTCGACGATCTCCGGGATCTGACCGAGACCGGCCACTTCCTTCGTTCGCTCCGGGTCTGGGCCGCTGATCGCGACGACGCGGCTGTCTCCGGCGCGGCCTTCGATATTCGCCAGCTTGGAATAGGCGACGGCGTGCGAGTTGTCCGATCCAACAATTCCGATCCTGGTCATGCGTGTGCTCCCTGGACGTCGAATCGTCCGGTTGTGTTCATGCGTTTCACCACGGTTGCGAGGTCTTCTTCGAGCGGGGTCCACTCGCGCGGGACCGTCATGATCTCCCGCGCATCGTTGGCGACGCAATGCGAGATGAGGTGCGGGTCGTTTTCATCCTGCGGTCGCTGGATGGTGACGATCTCGTAGGGCGGGTCTACCCGATAGGACGAGACGGACGAGGCTTCGTGGACCGCGAGGGTGGCCGCCTCGCGGATGCGTGCCCGGGCCTTCTCCGGGTGAATATGGGTTGCGCCGCCGTTGTGGCTGCGGTTGCCGTCCTCGGTGAGCCCGGTGGCCGGGCCGGACTTCCAGCCGACCTTGGTGGCAACGGTGCGGATATCCGGGATCAGGGTGCGCGCCTCGTCGCATGCCGCCTGGTCGCCTGTCAGGAGGGGAACCGGGATGCCGAGCTGGCCGGCGAAGAGCAGCCAGGTGCCGATCTCGCCGATGGAGATGCCGTTGATCCACATCTCCTCCACGAGCATGGCCCAGCTGTGGCTCAGGTGACCGCCATCCGTGTTCGATTTCGCGTGGTAGCCCGTCATGAACATCAGGTCGTACGACTCGTCGACGCCGAACGGGTACCT
>DATGPC010000200.1:0-7075 GCA_035305265.1 Thermomicrobiales bacterium
TCTCCCTGTTTGGGTGGATGTTCCTGGTCGAGGCGACATCCATGCCGGATATCGCTCGCGTTGTCTGGCCGATCGTCCTGATCGCGGGTTTCGCGTATGACGTTTACCGGCACCGTGACCACGGTCATGGCTCGACGCCGACACTGCACGCGTAGCATCAGGGAAGGACAGGAGCGGCCCATGAGGCCGCTCCTTTTGCGTGCATGCAGCCCACCATATGACGGGCATTCCAGCACCAACCGTGCGATCATCACGCGAGAACCGGAGTGATTTGTACGGAAAGGCTCTCCATGACTGTCCACGATTTCACCGTCAAGACCGCCGCCGGCGATGACAAGGCGCTACGCGACTTCAAGGGCGACGTCCTGCTCGTCGTCAATACCGCCTCCAGGTGCGGCTTTACGCCCCAGTTCGAGGGGCTGGAAGCGCTCTACCAGCAATACAAGGATCGCGGGTTCACCGTGATCGGTTTCCCCAGCAACCAGTTCAAGCAGCAGGATCCCGGCACGAACGAGGAAATCCAGGAGTTCTGCAAGGTCAACTACGGCGTGACGTTCCCGGTCATGGCGAAGATCGATGTCAACGGGCCTGACGCCGACCCACTGTACGAGTTCCTGAAAGCCGAGAAGCCAGGTGAGACCGGCGGGGACATCGAGTGGAACTTCGCGAAGTTCCTGATCGATCGCGACGGCAAGGTGGTTCGCCGCTATGCCCCGAAGGTGGAGCCGGCCGATCTTGCGCCGGACGTCGAGGCGCTTCTCCAGGACGCCTAGCTCCCGATCTCCCCCGAGGAACGTTCGACGCGGCTGAGGCGTTGACTTCCGTAGACGAACGCCGCGACACACGCAACTACCTACGGAAGGACAACGCATCATGACCACATCATCCCCCACTCCTCGTACGATCGATCGCCGTCGCCTCGTCGGGCGCGGAGCAAGCCTTGCCGCGCTCGCCGCTATCCTTCAACGCCTGCCCGCGGGCGCCGACGAGGCGAGCCCGGCCGCGGCCATCCCGCCCCAGAACTCCAGTCCGGAGGCGGTGGCCGCGGCAATCAATGCCTTCGCCCTCGAGCTCTATCGCGAGCTCTCGCAGGGTGACGACATCGACCTGCTCTTCTCGCCCTACAGCATCTCGATGGCTCTCGCCATGACCTACGCGGGGGCCAAGGGCGACACCAGGGACCAGATGGAAGATGTGCTCGGCTTTGACGTGCCGAACCTCGCCGTCCACGCATCGTTTGCCGATCTCACCGACGATCTCCTGGCCCGAGGAAACGTCGAGCCCGACGAGGAACGTGGTCTGGTCGCCAACGGGCTTCGCATCGCCAACGCGCTTTGGGGAGAGCAGACCCTCCCCTTCTCCGAGGATTTCCTCGCCCAGCTCGAGATGCACTACGCCGCCGGCCTGCAGCAGACCGACTTCATCAACGCTCCGGACCAGGCTCGCGACGAGATCAACGCATGGGTCGAGGAGCAGACCGAAGACCGCATCCAGGACATCGTGCCTGAAGGCGTCATCACCTCACTCACCCGCCTCGTCCTGGCCAACGCCATCTACTTCTACGGATCATGGCGCCACGACTTCGACCCCGAGGCGACCAGGGACGAGCCGTTCCACCTCCTCGACGGCGCCGAAATCGACGTGCCGTTCATGTATCAGGAAGAGGAATTCGCCTACGCCGAGCTGGGCGGCATGCAGCTTGTCAGCCTCCCCTACGCGGCGGCTGGCCTGAACATGACCATCATCCTGCCCGATGAAGGCGAGTTCGAGGCGGTGGAGGACGGTCTCGATGGCGAAACGCTGGGCCACGCGTTCGGCCAGCTCTCCTCGACGCCGCTCTATCTCTGGCTCCCGAAGTTCGAGTTCGAGTTTTCCGCCAGCATGGCCTCGACGCTTCAGGCTCTCGGGATGACCGACGCCTTTGACCCTGATCGCGCCGACTTCACCGGCATGCTCGGCGAGGGCGCTGACCCGGATGTCGGACTTGTTATCAGCGACGTCTTGCACAAGGCGTTCATCGCCGTGGACGAAAAGGGAACCGAGGCCGCCGCCGCGACGGTGGTCATCATGGAGGCGACCGGTGCCGCACCCGACGACAAGCCGGAGCCCGTCGAGGTTCGCGTCGATCGGCCGTTCCTCTTCGCCATCCGTGACTCCCAGACCGGGGCGATCCTCTTCCTGGGACGAGTCCTGGATCCCTCATCGTAAGGGCAACTGCCGCCCTCGCCGGGAAGAAAACGACCTGTAGGGTGACCAGCACATCGTTCCTGCATGGCAAGGATCGTCGCGCAGGACCTCGAGTCCCGGAATATGCATTTCATGTATAGGCAGGGTTGACTCTTGACGACCCTGGATCACGGGGCAATGCTTGGAAGGTGTCAACGACCGACACGGTCGGCGCACACCTCTCTCCTGCTCTCAATTGGGAGACCTGGCCCGGGCGCTGGCCAACACAAAGCGCTCCGCACCACCGGGAACCCCGCAACGGCCAACGCCGCACGCGGGGTTTTCGCGTATGGTCTGTCACTTGGCCGGGACAAGATACATCGCGTCGTACGTCCCTGGAATTCGGAATTGGAAGGTCGAGAAGTCTCCCTTCCCAACTTCCCTGCGTCCGTTGTGGATGTCCACGTGTGGTGCTGGACATCCACTGGACCCGGAACCCCCCGCGGAGCCCCACCGAGTCTCTCGCGGGGTTTCTGCGCCACTTCCCACGACGAATCGCTTGCCCGAAAGCCGGCTATGCTGGCGGCGACGAGGGCACGAGCGCGTCCAGCTCCGGCGTCAGCACGACGCTCTCCTGCTCGTTCGGGTCCGTCCGCGCACCGACCACGAGCGCGGGAGAGGTTGGGCTCCGGTTCGCCGCCACATGCGGTACCCCGGCCGGGATGTAGATGTAATCGCCGGCCCGGCACTCGTCGTAGTGCTCCAGCTGCTCGCCGTACCACATGTCCACGATGCCCTCGAGCATGTAGAGCGCTGTTTCATGCTCCGCGTGGTAGTGGGCTTTCGTCCTGCCGCCTGGCGGGATCGTGATCAGGCCCATCCAGATTGCCTGCGATCCCGTCGACTCGGCGCTCACGCCGCCCGTGTACTGCGGACCCTGTTTCCCGACGTAGCTTTCAGCCGATCGGATTATGCGGCATGTCGGAGTTGCTGAGTCGTGCCCGGTGGCCATCTATCACCATCTCCCGCGGCCAATTTGCAGGCCGTCCGCGGATCGTTACCATTGTTTCTGTCCCGTCTGCAGTATAGAGGTCCACTAAACACTTCCTTTCGGTAAGCGATGTGCTATACTTCCCTCCGTCACCACGGGATTGTCCCTGGTATCCTCCTGAGATTCCTTCACGGACCGACCACCCCACCTGCGGGTTCCAGGCGCGACAGGCGCCACGTCAACAAGGTCGGTAAACTTCCGGGCTCCAGGCAGCAAGAGATGCGCGCGTGCGGGCGAACCTGCCCCAACGCCAATGGAAGCATCCCCTGCGAGCCCCGGCGAACGACAGGGCGCGGCTTCGACAGAGGGCCGCGAAGAGCGATATGGCTGCATGGGTCGCCACATCGCTCCCGGATCATATGGGATGCGTGTGACGATACGTGTGGCAACGCCGCCAGAGGGGCCCATAGAGGACGCCATAGCCTGCGTCACCGGCGCCAGCCACACACGACAAGACGAATGAGGCTTCCGTATTCCGCCCGTCAGGGCGTTCCAACGGATGCCGTCAGCGTGTCCATGATGGTCACGCATGTGTGTTGGAGCACCAATTGATGAATCATCGATTCTCCATCCCCTTCGCGGGATACCCATTCCTTTCTACCGATATCGATAGCGGCACCGCTGTTATGGATGCCCCGACTCCGGAGCCGACCGAGAACGTCGGAGCTGTGGACGTCGAACCGACGTTCGGCGAGCTCGGCCTGAGCGACGTGCTCCTCGAGAGCATCACGCAGGTCGGTTTCCGCAAGCCGACGCCGATCCAGGTCGCGACCATCCCGGTCCTGCTCGAGGGCAAGGACGTGATCGCCCAGGCCCAGACAGGCTCGGGCAAGACGGCCGCCTTCGGCCTCCCGATCATCGAGGCGATCGAGCCGCAGGACCGCCGCGTCCAGGCGCTCGTTCTCGCCCCGACGCGCGAGCTCGCGATCCAGGTGTCCGGCGCGCTGGAGAATCTCGGTCGCCACAAGCGGATCGAGACCCTCGCCATCTACGGTGGCCAGCCCTACGAGCGCCAGTTCCGTGGCCTGCAGCGCGGCGTCCACATCGTGGTCGGCACGCCCGGCCGCGTCATGGACCACATGCGCCGCGGTACCCTGAAGCTGGATGACCTCCGCTTCTTCGTCCTCGACGAGGCCGACGAGATGCTCGACATGGGCTTCATCGACGACATCGAGACCATCCTCCAGGAGGTCCCGGCGGAGCGGCAGACCGCCCTCTTCAGCGCCACGATGCCGCCGCGCATTGCCGATCTCGCCAACACGTACATGAACAACCCGCAGCGCATCGTCGTTCGCGGCAAGGAAATGACGGTCGCCGAGATCAACCAGAGCTCGTACGAGTTCCCGCGCGGCAAGAAGATCGAGGCCCTGACGCGCATCCTCGAGGCCGAGAATCCGTCGTCTGCCATCATCTTCGCCCGCACCAAGCGCGGCGTGGACGAGCTTGGCGAGGCGCTGACGGCTCGCGGGTTCGCCGCCGAGACGATCCATGGCGACCTGTCGCAGGTCCAGCGTGACCGCGTGATGAAGCGCTTCCGCGCCGGGTTGGTCCAGATCCTGATTGCAACGGACGTGGCCGCCCGTGGCCTCGACATCCCGGATGTGTCGCACGTCATCAACTACGACCTCCCCGAGCAGGTCGAGACCTACGTCCACCGCATCGGACGCACGGGCCGCGCCGGGAAGAGCGGCGAAGCCATCGCCCTCGTCTCCCCGCGCGAGTTCCGCACGCTCCGCCAGATCGAGCGCGTTACCCGCGCCCAGATCGAGGCCAAGCGCCTGCCGTCGCAGGACGACGTCAACAAGCGCCGGCGCGAGAAGCTGCAGTCGCTGGTGACGAAGCAGATCGAGAACGAGGACGCCTACGAGGCCTACACCTCCGTCATCGAGGAGCTGGTCGAGCAAGACCTCGACCCGACCAAGATGGCCGCGCTGCTGCTGAAGATGTACGCGGAGGAGACTGGCCAGGCCACGCTCGACGCCGGCAAGTACGACGAGCTCGCCAACTTCGGCGGCAAGTACCAGCGCGATCGCGGTCCTCGTGAGGACCGTGCCCCGCGCGAGGGCGGCGGCCGTGGCGCGACCGAGGCTGGCATGACCCGCCTGTTCATCAACATTGGCCACAACTTCCGCGTCCGCCCGCAGGACTTCGTCGGCGCCATCGCAGGCGAGGCGAATGTTCCGGGCCGCGTGGTCGGCGCAATCGACATCCACGACACGTACTCGTTCGTCGATGTCCCGTCCGACATTCACCAGAAGGTCATCGAGGCGCTGAACACGGCGTCGGTGAAGGGCCGGCCGGTGAACGTCGAGGTGGCCAAGGAGCCCGCCGGCGGATTCCGCCCGCGTGGCCCGCGCCAGGGCGGCTTCCGCAGTGGCCCGCGCGGCGACCGTGGTGGCTTCCGCCGCCGCGACGAGGAAGGCGCCTACACGAACCGCGGGTTCAACCGCGAGGGCTACCGGCCGGAGCGCCGCGCCCCGCGCCGCGACCGGTACTAGAGCGAATCCCGGAAGGGCGGAGAGCCTTCGGCCATCCGCCCCTACGTGAACATGAAAAAGAGCCGCCCCGTATTGGGGCGGCTCTTTTTGTGCATGTCAGTGAAGCTATGCAGCGATTAGCGCTTGCGGTTACTGCGCCAGCGCTGGTTGTCGAGATAGCCCTGCAGGATGATGGCGGCGGCCATGGCGTCGACGTGCTGCTTGCGCTTCTCGCGTCGGGTACCCTGCGAGATGAGGGCCTGCTCGGCGATGGAGGAAGACATGCGCTCGTCGTAGTACTCGAGCGGGACGCCGACCTCCTCCGAGAGGGCTTCGGCGAACTCGCGCGTGGCCTTCGCCTGCGGACCCTCGCGGCCGGAGAGGCCGACCGGGAGGCCGACAACCAGCTTCGCGGGGCGATACTCGGCGATGTGCTTGCGCAGCTCGGCGGCGACGTCGGCCTTGCGCGGGATCATGCCGACCGGGCTGGCGATCATGCCCAGCTCGTCGCTGACGGCGACGCCGATGCGGACCTCACCGATGTCGAGGCCAAGGTATCGGTCGCCGACGCTCACGATCCCGCCTCCGGGGTGGGCTCGGGTGAGGCCGACGGGACCGGCTGGCGCTCGACGTTGATGGTGATGCGGTCGGCGGAGCGCGGCATGCGATCCGGCCACCATCCGGGATTCGTCTCCATCTCCCATTCGGCAAACTGGCTCACGCCGCCGAGCTTGTTGCGGGCGCTGCCCCAGGTGCTTCCGGCAAGGTCGTCCGCGAGGCGGCCCTTTGCGCCCTCACCAAAGATGGCGTGGACGGTGGCACTGGCCTCGACCATGTACTGGACGTTGTCCGGCGCCTCGGCGATCGACTCCGGCTCGGAGAGGACGATCGACTGCGGATCGAGCTCGAAGCCCTCGGGAACCTCCGCCAGGAGGGACTCGCGGAAGAAGTCACGGGTCTGCTCGTCGACGACCGCCTGGTCATAAACGAGGCCGGAGACCTCGACGGTGCCGGTGGCAGAGATCTCGTCGGCCTGCTGGCCAGGCTCGGCCTCGATATCGAACGAAGGCGTCCCGGTCTGGACCGACGGCGTGACGACGGCCCGGCCCTCCTCCAACGTCGATTCCCATCCGGCGGCGGCGGCGCGCTGGAGATCCGTCTGGACCCGCTGCTCGAGCGTCTCGATGTCCTCTTCGGTCACGACGGCGACCTCGATATCGGTGCCGCCCTCGATCGCCGCATCGCGGTTGCTATAGAAGACGCCCAGATCCGGGAGCTGGCCGGTCAGCATGCCGGCCTCGACGTTGCCGGCCGCGCCGGGCTGCGTCGCCGTGACCTCGACCGTCGCCTCGCCCGGGGTGTCGCCGGACGCGGCGGGTAC
>DATGPC010000201.1:0-14954 GCA_035305265.1 Thermomicrobiales bacterium
TCGCCATCGCCATCACGATCGCGACGCCGGCCTTGTCGTCTGCTCCGAGCAGCGTCTTCCCGCTCGCGGTGATGATGTCCTCCCCGACCTTCTGCTTCAGGTACGGGTTCGTCTCCGGCGACAGCACCAGTGACGGATCATCCGGGAACGTGATCTTGCCACCGTCATAGGATCGGTGCACCCGCGGCTTGACCCCTTCGCCGCTGAATCCAGCCGTCGTATCGACGTGCGCCAGGAACGCCACCGTGGGGATGTCCGCATCGGACGTCGCCGGAACCGTCGCGATGACGGCGCCATAGTCGGTCAGCGTCACATCGCTCGCGCCGATCTCCTTCAGCTCTTCCACAAGCAGGTTCAGCAGGTCGTACTGCCGCTCCGTGCTCGGCGACGTCGGCGAATTCTCGTCGCTGGTCGTGTCGATCTGGACGTAGCGGACGAGGCGCTCTTCCAGCTCGCGTGCGAACGATTCGGTCATGCTCTTGCTCCATCTCCGAAAAAACAGCTCATCGCTGTCAATCCTGCGCCCCGGAACGATGTATGGCAAGCGTCAGACCGACGTGCGACGCCGTGCGAGTACCGCACCGGCACCGGCCAGCGGACGCGCGACGAGATAGAGCAGGATCGGCACGGTCAGGAAGATCGCGAGGAACTGGTGCACCTCGAACCGGCTCCAGCCCGTATTGAAGTGCGCGTAGACGAACATCGGGTAGTACGCCAACCCGAGCGCGGTCGCGCCAGCCACGTACCACATGCTGACCCGATCGGGCCGAAGCGCGAACAGCGCGACAACCGGGATCAGGTACCACGGGTACAGGTTCGTCGACGTCAGGAACATGACCAGCAGGGTTTCCGCCGCCACGGTCGCTGACGCTCGCCCCCTCCACGCGGATATCGCCAGACCCAGCGTCCCGATCACCATCACTGCTGTGAACCGGTTCCGAAGCATCTCCTGCGTTTCCTCGGGCAAAATCTCGTGCGCCGGCCGGCTCATGATGAACTCCGGCCGCCAGTCATCATTGGCGATCTGCTGCTGCTCCCATTGCTGCGCGAGCGAGAACGGGGACACATGATCCATCCCCTGCGACTCCTCGAGCCCGTCCAGCAGTCCACCAACGAGCTTGCCGTCCGCCCAGAACGGCGCGCAGACCATCGCCACGACGACTGCGGTCAGGCCAACCGTCGCGCCGATTCGCTTCCAGCCCCAACGGTCCCGCAGCGCGACTACGATAAATAGTGGCAAGAGCACGCCGCTGTACACCTTCACCAGTGCTGACAGCGCGAGCAGTGGCCCGGCCAAGGGCGATCGGCGTTCCAGCGCGATCACCGCCCCGACAAGGAACACGGTCAGGAGAATGTCGTTGTGCGCATTCGCCACCCCCTCGAACATCACGAGTGGATTGGCGACGAACGCAGCAACGGCGAGCCATTGATGTCGGCTTCCTCGCAGGTGCCAGCCGATTAGCCCGGAAACAAGCGCTGCCAGGGCGAGGTGGAAGATCTTGATCCCCAGCAAGGTATGGACAAGATCGGTAAACCCGGTGATCGCGACCGGAAGCCACGACGACACAACCCACGCCGGCCCGTAGAACAGCCGGACATCGACGAGGAACGCGTGCAACCCGTAAACGTCTTCGCGATACGCCGCGTACGTGGTCATGTACGGGTTCTCGCCGTGATGCCAGGTCAGCTTCAGCTCGACCATGTAGTTGAAGACGTCCAGCGCGCCGACCGGATACAGCAGGACGCTCCCGATGCCCATCGCCATGGCGATGACGAGGACCGCGACCAGCGCCGTGCGTGCCGGCTTACCTGTTCGGCCCAGCGCTACAAGGACGATGGCGTACACGGCCGACAAGGCGATAAAGATCCCCAGCGTCTGCCGAAGGACAGGGTTGTCGAACTGGCCCTCGAGGCTCTGCAGGGCATAGTGCGGTGCTTTCGTATGCTCGAAGACGCTATACCACTGAACGAGAGCCCACCAGCATCCGGCCACCACCAACGCAAGGGCTGGCAGCATGATAAGGGCCGCCCGGCCGGCCCAGGCGCGGACGCCCGATCGTGGGCTGGCCGCCACCGATGTCGCCCCATCACCTCGGGGCTGGCTGTCTCCGGGCGCTTCGATTTCCAGATGCAACTCTTGCCCCATGCTCGCGCTCCAGCGACGGCAATACCCAGTTTCTGCCGCCGGAATGTAATGGAACCACCGTGGTCCGTGTCAAGTGGGACATACGCAAACTCCGGACCCGCCGACCGCGAGCAAGTTGGTTCCTTACCAGAAAAGCGCTCCCGAGCTGTACTCGGGAGCGCTTTTCATCCGGTCCGCATATTCTTGGACGCTACCGTGTCGACACGGGCCGATCGAGCACCTCGCGGAGCACGACCGCCGCGCGGACGCTCCCGGGATTCCGGAGCTGGCTGCGGATATCCCGGGCGTCGACGCGACCGGGTCTCCGGCTCTCGTCAGGTCGCCGCTGCGGCGCCCGGCGGATCGACGGCGCGGCCTCAGGAGCCACGTCCCCCGATGAGGATGCTGACCGTCCCTCGCCTCGCGCCATTCGCCGATCCGGTATCGCCTCGGACGCCGTTTCATACCCGCCGCTCTCGGAGAGGTCGCGGGGTCCTCCAGCCGGTCGCCGTCCAGCGGGTGGCGCTACCCGCTTCTGGACGACCGTCTTCGCGAACGGGTAGATGAACGCCCCGATGATCACGAGCCAGATAATGCCGCTGAAGATGTCCATGATGGCCCCGCTCCTCTACGATTCGGGACCGGCGATCGTCTCGCGCATCCGCGTGTCCGCCTGGACGTTCTCCATCTTGTAGAAGTCCATAACCCCGAGGCGGCCACTTCGGAACGCCTCGGCCATGGCTCGCGGAACTTCCGATTCGGCCTCGACAACGCGGGCGCGCATCTCCTGCTCCTCGGCCATCGCCATTGCGCGACGCTCCTCGGCCCGGGCCTGGGCGATCTTCTTGTCCGCCTCGGCCTGGTCCGTCTGCAGCTCAGCGCCGATGTTTCGTCCGACATCGACATCCGCGATATCGATCGACAGGATCTCGTACGCCGTGCCCTGATCCAACCCTCGCTCGAGGACATACTTCGAGATCTTGTCCGGATTTTCGAGTACCTGCTTGTGCGACTCGGCCGAGCCGATGCTCGAGACCGTGCCCTCACCCACGCGGGCGATGATGGTCTCCTCGCCGGCGCCGCCAACCAGTCGGTCGATGTTCGCCCGCACCGTCACGCGGGCCACGGCGACCAGTTGGATACCGTCCTTCGCCACCGCAGACACTCGCGGCGTCTGGATGACTTTCGGATTGACGCTGACCTGGACCGCCTCGAGGACATCACGGCCGGCAAGGTCAATCGCCGTCGCGCGTTGCCACGGCAGGTCGATGTTCGCGCGGTCCGCCGAGATGAGCGCCTGCACCACGCGGCCAACATTTCCGCCTGCAAGGTAATGCGCTTCCATCTGCGCCACGCGCAGGTTGAGGTCTGCCTTGATCGCGCTAATGTACGGCCGGATGATGTCCGACGGGTTCACCTTGCGCAGGCGCATCCCGACGAGCGTTCCCAGACTGACCCGGGCGCCCGAGAAGATCGCGGTGATCCACAATCCCACCGGCACGAAATAGAAGAAGAATGCGATGAGCGCGATCAGGATAGCGATCGTGATCAAAAGTCCGACATTGACGTCCATAGAAATATCCTTCGCTCGTCGCGACCAAAGATGCCTGTCCGGTTCGCCATACCGGAGTCGGGCAACACGTTATCTCCCTTCGTCATCCTGCGGATATCTCCGCAAGCGTTCTCGTTCCATCGCCGTATGTCCGGTCTCGTCCCGCTCGACGGCCTCACCGCCTCCGGTGATCCGCACGAGCCAGCCAGGCTGGCGAGGCTCGTTCCCGCCGTCATCGACGGTTGCGCCGAGACTCAATCGCTGCAGCCCTCGCGGCATACCCTCCGCCGACGGCACGAGCCGCGGGAGCAGGTAGAGGAACGCTGCGAGGAGCAAGATCACGGTGCTCAGCGTCAGGACCACCGTGGTCAGGACGTCTCCGGCCTCGCTCGCGAAGCCTTCATCGCCAATGTCCCGCATCGTCATCGTCAGGACCAATCCACCGACCAGCGAGGCGGCGCCAAGGATGCCGGCGATCCCGAAACCGGGGATCACGAAGACTTCGAGGAGGATGAGGATAAGCCCGATGCCGATCAGGAGCAGGTCTTCCCAGCCCGCAAGCCCGGTCAGCAGGTAGCCCCAGAAGAAGAGCGCCAGCGCCAGGACGCCGACAACGGCCGCGATGCCGAACCCGCCGACAAGACCATCGAAGACGATAAGGCCCATACCGACCAGGACAAGCACCGAGCCAACGAGCGGACTCATGACCCAGGTCACGGCCCGTTCCCAAAACGACATACTCGCTTCGTTGACCGTTGCGTTCTCCGCGCCGAGTTGCTGCAGGAGGTCATCGCGGGAGTTCGCGATACCATCGAGATAGCCGCGCTCCCGGGCTTGCTCGACGGTGAGGGTCAGGAGCGACTCCGAGGAGTCGAGCCCGTCAACAACCACCGTCTGGTCGACCATTGCCTCGGCAATGAGCGGGTCTCTCCCCTGCTCCTCGGCAGTCGCGCGGAACACCGAGCGCACGGCGGAGATGGTCTTGGCATCCGATGCCTCGCCGGTCGCCCCGCTTACCGGCGTCGCCGCGCCGAACACGGCCGCCGGCGCCATCCAGATCTGGTCGCTGGCGATGGTGATCAACGCTCCGGCCGAAAACGCCTCGCGATTCACGTACGCCACGACCGGAATCGGTGTTTCGAGGATATCCGCGCGCATCTCCAGCACGGTATCGAGCCGCCCGCCGGGGGTGTTGATATCGAGGATGATCATCGACGCGTCATTGGCCTCGGCGTCCTCGATCGCCCGCGTGAGGAATTGCCCCATGCCGGGCTCGATATCGCCTCGGATCGGGATGATGTGGACAACGTCCGCGGGCGTAGTGTCTTGCGCGCTGGCAGAGCTGATCAGCGGGGCGAGCGTCTGGAGCAGCGGTGCGATCAGCAGCAGGAAGAAGCCAACCAGCCCCGTAAAGTGAAAAGGTCGGAAGGGACGATGAAAAGATGGCGTGCGGTACGTCATGGCAGGGGTCCTTCCGGTTGTTACGATCCTTCGATTAAAAGAATACCACGTACCGGAAGGAACTGCCTAACTATTGATGAGCTTTTGTCGGCCCTTCAGGCACATATTTGCCCCGATCCGGCACGGCGACCTCATCAAAGTTCGCGATCAGGTCCGCAAGCCCCTGTTTCAGCTCCGCGCCCTGCATCGGGGTTCCGTGCCCAGTGGCGGCGATCGCCGGATCCAGCGCCGCCAGCGCCTCGACTGACCGCCGCGCGGAAACCCAGTCCGGCGTGAAGTACGTCGGGGGACCCTGGACCACTTCCTTCTGTTGCATCACTGCGTAGAGCGATTCCTGCTGCGTCGTGACGAACGCATCGCCGGCGATCAGGACGCGGTCCTCATCCCGGAACAGGGAGACATGGCCCGCCGTGTGGCCGGGCGTATGGATCCACCGCCACCCTGGCATGAACGGCACAGAACCATCGTCGGGCAGCGCCTGTACACGCTCGCCAAAATCGTTCGCCTTGTTCGGATACGCGAACGACAGCAACGCCATCGCACCCTTGCCGACGGTCGGGTCAGGTTCGGGATAATCGCTGCCGCCTGTCAGGAACGGCACTTCCAGCGAATGCGCATAGATCGGGACATCCCAGCGCTCGAAGAGCTCGGGAAAGGCGCCGACATGGTCGAAATGGCCGTGCGTCAGGATGATCGCGTTCGGCGCGGTGCCTTCGCCGAATCGATCCTCGGCCGCCTTCACGATGTCGCCGGCGCTGCCCTGAAGGCCGGCATCGATGAGTACCCAGCTATCCCGGTCCCCGTAGAAGTACAGGTTGGTAAAGAGAAATCGCATGCGCGTGAGGTCAGGCGTCACCTGATCCACGGTCGACTTGATGGACATGGCTCCCTCCTGTCGCTTGCACCCGACTCCGAGCGCAAGACGTGCAGGAGGCACGGTGCATAATCCATGCCCGATCCTTGTTACCCCTGAGACGCTGACGGCCAAGACCGGCGGAACAGGTCGGGATAGTGTTCCACGAAGCCGTCCTCGTCGATCTGCAGATCACGCGCGAAGTCCCGCGTCTCGGACTCGTATCGCACCCTGCCACCGTTCAGCCGCGTGTAGCGCTGGATCACGGGCCGGACGGTGAGCGATGGAAGCTCGATGTACGCAACACGGATCTCCTGCTCCTCGCCTGGCCGCAAGTCCAGACGTCGGACCGGCAGCGTATTCGTCAGCGGCGACCACTGGATATCGACATCAACGCATCCATCGAGCTCCGGGATGCGGTGCTCCTCCGCATCGGCCCAGACACCTTCCCCGTTCGCAAGCAGGTGCAGCGCCGCCATGCTCCCCGGCGCCTGCTCGACCATGATCCGGATCTCCAGCGTCCGCCACGCCTTGTCGACGACCAGGGTGTAGCCGCCGCGCCGGACCTGGCCATCATGCTCCCGGATCACCATGCTGTCGTAGACGTCCCATCCCGGGTGTCCGTCATCCAGCCGGACATGCTCGAATCCGGGCGCGTCCAGCGTCTGCCACATCAACTCCATCGCCATGTCATGTCCTCCAAATTGCCGGAGGCCGCCCCGGGATCGCCCCGAAGCGGCCTCCACGCAGTGCGTGCTCTCAGGTTAGCCGAAGATCTCCGCGGCGACGCGTGCGATCTTGAACCCGTAGGAGACGTCCGTCGCCCACGTTCCACCAAGATCCTCCAGCGTCACGATGTCCCCGGCCCATCCCGCCTGGAAGACAGCCTCGTAGGACGAGTCCACGCCCTGGAGAACATCCGGCAACGGCTCCCGGTCGCCATACACCTCGGCGTGCATGTGCGCCATCTGCGCTCGCGCCGAAATCGTGCCGTTCTCGAAGCCCGGGCTGCCACCGTGCGTTGACGGATCATCGTTGATGCTCAGGCCCGCCGGGTTCAGGCGCTCGCGCCACCAGTAGCTCTTCCAGTATCCGGTCTCCAGGGCCGACTGGGCGACGAGGAGCGAGGGATCCATGCCGATCTCCGGTGCCAGGCGGTAGATCTCGCGGATGTACTTCTCGACCTCGTCCATGCGGACGGCGCCGGCGTTCTGCGCGAAGGCAATCGCCTGCTCCGGCGTCCCGCGCACCGGTCCGAGGATCGAGTTCGTCCAGTGATAGCCCTGGTTCGAGTTGATGTTCGGCCACGGCTTCGGGATCACCCCGACCGGGTTCGGCGTCGGGATCGGCGCCGTCGCGGTCGGCTGCGGCGCGACCTGGGTTGGCACCGGCGTTGGCGGCACCTGCGTCGGGACCGGTGTTGGCGGCACCTGCGTCGGCACGGGCGTCGGCGGGATGGTCGGCTGCGGCGCGGTCGGTGGCGTGATGCTCAGGTACGTGCTGAATGCCCATCCCGTCCGGCCGTTGTACGACACGGAGTGGAATCCGTTCGACTGCTGCCCGGTCAGGACCACCGTCGCGCCTGCCGGCATCACGGTCACGACCGAGTACGACGTGGCCGGTCCGGAACGCATGTTCAGCGTCTCGGTGACCCGCGCCGAGCTGGTTGGGCGTGTTTCCGTGTTCTCCGGCCGGATCCAGTCCTTGTGCGCCCAGCCTGTCCGGCCGCTATAGGTGACCTGGAGGAAGTTGCCGGACGACTTGCCGGTCAACGTCACGCGGGCAGAAGCCGGAATCACCAGGATCACGGGATTGGTCGTCGCCGCGCCGGTGCGCATATTCAGCGGCTCGGTAACGATCGCCGTTCCCTTGGTCTCCGTAACCGGCGGCGCAGGAGTCGGCGTCTGGGTGGGCTTCGGCGTCGGTGCCGGTGTCGGGACCGAGCCGCCGGACACGCGCAGCCACTCGGCCGACGCCCAGCCGGTCCGGCCACTGTACGTGACCTGCAGGAACCCGTTGGACGATTGTCCGGTGAGCGACACCGTGGCGCCCCGCGGGATCACGAGAATGACGGCGGTGCCGAGACCGGCGCCGGAGCGCATGTTCAGGTCATCGGTCGTGACAGCGGTCTTGCCGCTGGCCGGGGGCTGCGTCGGCGCGGGAGTGCTGGGTGCCGGGGGCGTGCCCGTCGCGACGCGCAGGTAATCCGAGGAAGCCCAGCCGGTTCGGCCGCTCCAGGTCACGCCATAGAAGCCGTTGGCCGATTTCCCGGTCAACGTCACGGTCGTCCCGCGCGGGATCACGGTCAGCACGGTGAAGTTGGTCCCGGCACCGGCGCGCATGTTCAGCGCGTCGGTCGTCACGGCGGTCCCGGCCGCGGGCGTAGGTGGTGTGGAGGGTTGCGGCGTCGAGCCGGTCTGCCGGATCCAGTCACCGTGCGCGTAGCCCTGGTATCCGCTCCAGGTGATGGAGAGATAGCCGTTCGAGCTCGTTCCGGTAATGACCACGCCTGCGCCGGCAGGCATGACGACGATGACCGGCGACGAGCCGGATGGTCCCGAGCGGAGGTTGAGCGGCTCGGTGACCGTGCCGGCCGTCCCGTTGGTCGATGCAGGCTTGCTGAGCGCCAGGTACTCCTTCGACGCCCAGCCGTCACGGCCCGCGTGGCGGATCGGCAGGAAACCCGCCTGCTCATTGCCGCGCACGGTCACCTCGGTGCCGTACGGGAGGACACGGATAACGCCGCTACTGAGCGACGGCCCGGACCGCATATTCAGCACATCGGTCGTGCGCGCGCTGGCACCCTCCTGGGCGACCGCGCGCTCCGAGACGAACGCCGTCGACGCGACAGGCGTCAACACGACGACGAGCACAAGAAGAATTCGTTGAAGACGACCCGACACTCCCTACCCCCTGGAACGGCATCGCTAAATTGCGTGATTCCCGTTTCCTGTCAAGGATAGAGTGCCGACGTTTCCGAATCAAGTATATGTTCGTTCAGTTTTTAGGGGCAATCCATAAGGATCCGTACGCGAATCACACCCACCAATGGATATGATAAGAGTGTACGTACTTTATTTATCTGAGACGTTGCCCCGGATAAAGGATAGCGCGTGCCGCACTTGCCCGAGATGGAATGCGGTATGTGCGATTGCCGCCATCGCGCCGCCCACCATATCCTCGTTGTCGAAGGCCTCGTCCGGCGTTTCCCTGATCAATTGCAGCAGGGTTTGCTGGCGGTCACGGAGCTTCTGTTTCAGCTCGTTCCACGCTTCATCAGTGACCGATACCACCGCCCATGACGCGTCCCAGTCCTGCGGGCCCGGATTCTCGCTGCGCATGTACTTGAACGCGACATCGAAATAGAAGATGACGTGATTCACCTGCGAGGCGATGCTGTTGCCCTGACCGACGACGGGAATCGATGCCTGCTCCGCGCTGACGCCGTCGAGCGTGGCGAAGAAATTGTCGCCCTTGTCGAGATACGCTCCATGGACGTTGTCGAATGTCTCGTCCAGGATGAACATCAGGGAATTACGGAAGACATTGACGCTGATCGTCGCTGACTGTGTCGCCGACATGACTCGCTCCTTCTCCTGTCCTTATGCCTTTGCATGCACCGATTTCCCAGCGTAGGATAGGAGCCGGCCATTTCATGTCCTCCTTTCGCTCCCGTGACTACTTGACACATCTTGCGCACATAGAACATATGTTCTAATGTGGTGCCAGATGAGATCGGGATGTTTCCCGACGCCGAGAGTGAGTCCAGGGAGCATGTCATGGCGATCGCCTGTCTCCGTATCCCCCATCCTGAATTACGGATTGCCCTGCTCGATCAACCCGAGCTGGACGGCATGCCCCTGATCCTCAGCAACCCCGAAAGCGGCCGCGCCGTGGTGCTCGACACCACCGACGAGGCGAGCGCGAAAGGCGTTCGCGCCGGCATGACGCTGCGCGAGGCAACTGCCCTGTGCCCGGACGCCGTCATCGTCATGCCGAACCCGGCCATGGTCTCCCGCATCAGCCGCCAGATCCTTGATCGGCTGGAAGCCATCAGCCCGCTGGTCGAGCCAGACGAAAACGAGGCCGCCTGCTGGTACATCGACCTCACCGGTCTCGGGCGACACTTCCCGACCACCACCGCCGCGGCCGAGCAGATGATCGCCTGCGTCCAGCCCATCCTGCGGCCGCGAGCCGGCGTCGCCACGACAAAGTTCACCGCCCGCGTCGCGGCCGGCATCGCCCGGCCGGGCGCCGTCCGCTCGGTGCCGAAGGGACAGGAGAAGGAATTCCTCGCGAATGCGCCGGTCTCCTGGCTTCCCTTCCCGCCCGAGATGACGCACCAGCTCCGCCGCCTCGGTCTCTCGACCCTCGGCGCCCTGACGGCCCTGCCGGCATCGAAGCTCGCCGCCCGGTTCGGTCCGGATGGCCGCCTCGCCTGGGAGCTCGCCTCCGGGGTCGATCCGCGTCCCGTCACGCCCATCGAGCGCGACGAGACGATCGTCGAGGAACTGGCCATGCCGACCCCGGCCGTCAGCCGCGAGATGCTCATGGTTGGCCTGCGGCAGATGGTGCACCGGGCGTTCTCGCGCAAGGAGTTGAAAGGTCGGCAGGTCCGGCAGGTCACGCTCCGCGCCATCCTCGAGAACCGGCGGTCGTGGGAGCGCCCCATGGTCCTCAAGGAACCCTGCGGCCCCGCCGCGCTCATCAACGCCCTCGAGCTGCGCCTGCACGCGATGGAGCTTCCCGGCCCCGTCGAAGCCGTCGCCCTGCAGCTCAGCGGCATCGTCCATGAAGTCGCCCACCAGGGCATGCTGCCAACGCTCCGGCCCCGCCACGCCCCGCCATTGACGAACGCGGTCGAGCAGTTGAAGCAACGCTACGGTCTGTCACCCCTGTTTCGTATTGTGGAGGTTGAGCCATGGTCAAGGATTCCGGAACGCCGTCACGCCCTTCTCGTCTACGAGCCCTGAACGAACCGCGCCCAATCCAGGTCTTGACCGAGCACGACCTGCCCGTCGCCATCCTGCGCTCCGATGGCCGTGATGCCGTCGAGAACGTGCAGGACACCTGGATCGTGCAGGACGAATGGTGGCGCCAGGAGATCGATCGGCAGTACTACAGCCTGCTCCTCCGCAACGGCACCATCCGCACCATCTATCACGACCGCATCACCGACCGCTGGTACGAGCAGGCCTATTAACCATCCCGCCTCCATGCCCGGTCATCCTGAGCGGAGCAAAGGCTCGGGATGACATGGCTTCTTTGCGTTGAGGAAGGAAACGATCGTACAGGAATCGCGGACAACCAACAGGGACCCCCATGGGCGGTCCATCGCCCCTGGAAACGAATGGCCTATACCGAGCTCCACCTCCACACCGCATTTTCCTTCCTGGACGGCGCATCCCTTCCCGAGGAGATGATCGCCCAAGCCGTCGCGTACGGCTACGAATCGCTCGCCATCACCGACCACGATGGTCTCTATGGCGCCATGGAGTTCGCCCAGGCCGCGAAAAGCGCCGGCATCACCCCCATCACCGGCGCCGAGATCACCCTCGACGACGGATCGCATCTCACCCTGCTCGCGGAAACCCGTGCCGGCTATGGCAATCTCTGCCGCCTCATCACCGACAGCAAGCACGGCCGCCCCCCTGCCCCCGTGCCCTTGCCCACACAATCCTCGATCGGCACAGATCCCGTACAGGCGGCCCTTGTGGCCGACTCCTTGTCAGCTATCAACACGCTCACTACCTCCGACCTCGCCACCTACGCCAATGGCCTCATCCTCCTCACCGGCTGCCGTCACAGCCAGCTCGCCCGGGCTATCGATGAAGGCCGTCTGGTCGACGCCGAAACCATCCTTCGCGCCTACATCGACTGGTTCGGCCGCGACAACGTGATCGTCGAGCTCCAGCAGAACTTCGTTTACGGCGATACGCACCGCATCCGGACCCTCGTCGCCCTCGCCGACCGCCTCGGAGTCCGCTACGCCGCGACCGGCAACGTCCACTACCACGTCCAGGATCGCCATCGCCTGCAGGACGTCGTCGTCGCGATCGCCAACCGCGCCACGCTCGATACGTCGCACCGCGAGCGCCGCCCGAACGCGCAGTTCCACCTCCGCCGCCCGGAAGAAATGGAGGCGCTCTTCGCCGCCTACCCGGAAGCGATCCGCACGACGGAGATCGTCGCGGAACGCTGCGCCGGGTTCGACCTCACGCGGGACCTGCGGTACGAGTTCCCCGACTACGACACCACCACCGGAGAATCCCCCGACGACCACCTCGCCCGCACCTGCTGGGAGGCCTTCGGGGAGCGGTATCCGCATCCATCGCACGAGAAGTACGACAAGGCCCGCGCCCAGCTCCAGGAAGAGCTCCGACTCATCAAGCGCCACAACCTCGCCGGCTTCTTCCTCCTCTACCGCGACCTGCTCAATCTCGCGAGGGACGTCGCCGCCGAGATCCGGGGTCACGAGGCAGCCGGCTCACGCGCCTTCCTGCCGCCGGGGCGTGGCCGTGGCTCCGCCGTCAGCTCCATCGTCTGTTACCTCATCGGGCTCTCGCCGGTCGATCCGCTCGCGCACGATCTCTACGTCGGCCGCTTCCTCAACGAGGAGCTGCCCTCCGTGCCGGATATCGACCTCGACTTCCCGCGCGAGATCCGCGAGCGCATGATCGAGCGCGTCTACGAGGTCTACGGCGCAGACAAGGTCGCCCTCGTCTGCGCCTTCTCGACCTATCGTCTTCGCAGCGCCGTCCGCGACGTCGGCAAGACGCTCGGCCTTCCCCTGCCCGACCTCGACCGTATCGCCAAGCTCAGCGAGCCGCGCAACGCCGGCGATCTCGAGCAGGAGCTGGATCGCCTGCCGGAGTACGCTGCCCGCAAGAACGCGCCGCCGTGGTCCTACCTCATCGACATCGCGAAGCAGCTCGCCGGCTTCCCGCGCCACGTCACCCAGCACGTCGGCGGTATGGTCATCTCCGCCAATCCGCTCAACGAGATGATCCCGATCCAGCCAGCCGCGATGGATGGCCGCTACATCTGCCAGTGGGACAAGGACTCCTGCGAGGATGCCCGCCTCATCAAGATCGACTTCCTCGCCCTCGGCATGCTCTCGCTCGTCGAGGAGGCGCTGGACCTGATCGACGCCAATGGACGCCCCCCGGTGGACCTCAGCCGCATCGACTTCAACGACCCCGAAGTCTTTCGCATGATCCAGGAGGGGGATACGGTTGGCGTGTTCCAGGTCGAGAGCCGGGCCCAGATCCAGATGATCCGCCGCACGAAGCCCGAGACGCTGGACGACCTCGTCGTCCAGGTGGCCATCGTCCGCCCCGGCCCGATTGTCGGCGGCGCCGTCACGCCCTTCGTGGAGCGTCGCACCAACCCCTCCTTCGAACCCTTCTACGACCATCCAAGGCTGGAGCCGATCCTGCAGGAAACACTCGGCGTCATCCTCTACCAGGAACAGGTCATCCAGGTCGCCGAAGCCATCGCCGGCTTCACGCCCGGCCAGGCCGACCAGCTGCGCCGCGCCATGACCCGCAAGCGCTCGCACGAGGCGATGGAGTCCATCCGGGCCGAGTTCATCGAGGGCGCCATTGACGAAGGTATCGACGGCCAGCTCGCCAACCAGATCTTCGACAAGCTCGCCGGATTCGCGGACTATGGCTTCCCGAAGAGCCACGCCGCCGCGTTCGGGCTCCTCGCCTACCAGTCATGCTGGCTGAAGCGTTACTACCCGGCGGAGTTCCTCTGCGCGTTGCTCAACAACCAGCCGATGGGCTTCTACGCGCCGCACGTCCTCATCAACGACGCCCGGCGTCGCGGCATTCGTGTCCTTCGGCCAGACGTCAACAAGAGCAACCTCGAATGCACCGTCGAGGGTCGCCGTACCGTCCGCATCGGCCTCTCCTTCATCAAGGGCATTTCGGAGGAGGCCGCCATCCGCATCGCCGCCGAGCGCCAGCGAAACGGCGAGTACCGCTCCATTGCCGACCTCATCCGCCGCGTCCCGCTGCGCCCGGACGCGCAGGAGAACCTCATTGCCGCCGGTGCATACGACTGCTTCGGGCTCCAGCGCCGCGAGATGCTCTGGCAAATCGGCCTCTTCATCGCGCCGAAGGGCTTCCGCGACAAGAAGACGCGCGCCCACCGAGGCCACCAGCTCCCGCTCGCCCTGCCCACCCAGCAGGATCATGTCGAGCTCCCGCGCACCACCCTCTGGGAGCGCATGACGGACGAATACCGCGTGCTGGGCATGTCCGTCCTGCATCACCCCATCGGTCTGCTGCGCCAGCGCCTGCCGGACGGCATGGTCTCCAGCAAGGAGCTCGAAGGGCTCCCCGACGGCATGAAGGTCTTCTTCCCCGGCCTCATCGTCTGCCGCCAGCGCCCCGGTACCGCCAAGGGCATCACCTTCCTGCTCGCCGAGGACGAGTTCGGTCTCGTCAACGTCATCGTCTACCCGGACCTCTACGAGGAGCAGCGTCTCCACGTCCGCTCGACCCCGCTCCTGATCGTCGAGGGACGCCTGCAGCTCGCGAACAACAACGTCAACATCGTCGCCGAGCGGCTCCACCCCATCGAGGACAGCCCCTTCGTCTACAAGGCGCCGGTGTACACCGACGACACGCCCATCGAGGATGCCGATCCGTCACGCATCCGCCTCGTCCAGCTCCCCGCGAAGGACTTCATCGAGGCGCCGCTTACCAGTGCCGACATCCGCGCCGTCACGCCCGACTCTCACAACTACCGCTAACCAAGGTCATGTGGACGGCGCAATATCTCCGTACCGCCGCAGCCCGGCCGAGGCAGCAAAGCTGCCGAGCAGCGGGAGCGGGGCCCTTGTGTGCGGCGCTGGCGAGAACATGGATGCTGCAGGCAAAGACTCGCTTCCGATTCTCGCGCGCCGCTTAACCTGACTGCGGCAATACACAACCAAATGCTCTGCCCGCCGA
>DATGPC010000202.1:0-3921 GCA_035305265.1 Thermomicrobiales bacterium
GCTCGATACCGTGAACGCCGCCTTCTGGTGCTTGCTGCGTGGGGAGCCCGCCGAGGACATTATCGTCAGGGCGGTCAATATGGGCGGTGACGCGGATACGACCGGGATCGTCGCGGGGTTCCTGGCCGGAGCGGCGTACGGGCGTGAGGCCATCCCCGAACGATGGCGCGCGGTTCTCCACGATGCGGACGGCATCGAGCGACTCTCCCGCCAACTGCTGGCGTGGGACACTGCGGCCAGCGCGTGATAAAGGCGGCTACAGCCCGAAGGTGCTCTTGATCCAGTCCCATGGTTGCGCTTCGGCGACATGAAGCAGGTATTCCTGGCCCAGCTTCGGGATGTAGAGGATCACGAGCCAGAGCGCGATACGGCCCCAGCTGTCGAGACGCATGTTCGGGAACCACTTGTTGCGGACCAGGACGAACAGGAACCAGTGCTCGAAGAGGTTGGGAAAGAGGAAGAGGGCCGGTCGCCAGTTGGTCAGCTCGAAGACGATGACGCCCGCCACGCGATACACGAACAGGCTGATCGCGGTCAGGCGTGGAAGCCGCTCGGTCCAGGACAGGGCAACCCAGGCTTCCAGGCCGAGGTAGTAGAGGTCCAGCACCTTGTCGATGCTGTGATAGTGGTCGCCCATGCCTCCGGGCCCGAACCACTCGACGATGACGACGTCCAGCGCGTCCAGCAGCATCGCGATAATGCCGCCAGCCAGCGGCCGCTTGAGGATGAGCAGCGGCACGACGAGCCGCAGGCCGATAACGACCAGCTGTCCGGTTGTGAACACCTGGGGACCCTCCAGCAAGTGATTCGCGGGTTATTCCTGCTGGGAGGTAGACGTCTCCTCTGGCGATTCGGTTCCCCGGCCATCCGTTGCGTTCAGGGGTGGAGCCGCATGGGAGATGTAGCCGCGAACCGTCGCCCGGTTGCGCGGATCGTCCGCGAGGCCCAGCATCGCGAGCAGCGCATCCTCATCGGCTCCCTTTTTCGCCTCCTCGATGGCAAAGGTGTGGCGCAGGGTCGTCGGGGTCACGTCCTTGTCGATGCCGGCGGCACGCCGGACACGCTCGACCATGCCGTTGACGGCCTGGCGGCCGACCGGGAAGAGCACGCCGACCGGATCACGCTCCTCGAGGAACGCGTCGTAGAGCGCCGAGAACTCCTCGTCGGCGATGAGCTTGCGCTCCTTGGACTGCTTCGTCACGTCGTCGTAGTAGATGTGGACGACCGGTCGCTCGGGCACGGTCCGGTCGATATGGTCGCGCTCCAGGGCAAGCAGCTCTCCCCGGGTCAGGCCGAGGCGCATCATCAGCCAGATCGCGACGGCCGACCACGGCTCGTCGGCTCGCGCTGCTTCCATCAACCGCTCCTGCTCGTTGCCGAAGAGGGGGCGGGGTGTGCCTGGCGGGATTCGATGCGGGTAGAACCCTTCCGTCGGGTCGAACTTGAGGACCTTCGCGTCCTCGATGAGGTAATGGAAGAAGCGCCGCGCCGAGGTCAGCCGGCGTTTGCGGGTGGTCTTGCTGGATGCCTCGCCAAGATACCTGGCGATATCGCTGTTGGTGATCCGGTTCAGCGGCTTCGGCCCGATCAGGTGCTCCATGACCATCAGGTCGTAGCTGTAGGACGCGATGGTGTTGCTCGGCCGGCGTCGCCGTTCCAGCTCGTGCCGGTACCAGCTTCGGGCCAGCGTGAGGCTGGAGCTTTGACGCAGCTCGGCAAGGTCAGTCGGCACGGTGACATCGCCCGGCGTCTCGGGGATGTGCTCGAAGAGGGGAAGTTGATCCGGGAGCGCTCGCTGAACCTTCTGTTCCGCCGCGTACTTGCCGGCCGACTCGGGCGACGGGCGGTCCCGTTCCTCGGACGTGACGCCATCGACCCCGGCGAATCGCGACTGGCGCCTCTGTGCCTGACGAGATTCTTCGTCAACAGGGCGGGATCCGTTGTGGTCATCCATCACGCCATCTCCATCTTTGCCGCAACGGTGCTCTTCGGCAGACTAGTCGCGGGCGAGCCGGCATGTCAAGAAACCGCCGCTCCTGCGACGCAGTCTTTGCCCTCTTATGCTAATATAGTGATGAGGATATGATCCCGCTCGGGGGTCCGCGCGTCGATGGGGTGTCCGGTCGAGTATACCGGATTATGGTGGTTACGGGCGATGTCCCGTGCCGCGAATCGCGCCATCGTCCGTCAGCTTGGAGATGAACATGGGAGAACTTGTCGTCGGGCGGCCAGCGCTCCAGGTTCGGACAGCGTTGTCCGTGCCTCTGGACCTGACATCGATCATGTCACTGCTCTACCGTGCCGTTCCCGGCAGCGGTCTGGATCCCTGGCTCGTCTCCATGCGTCGCGCGCTGCCGCGTCAGCTCCAGGAGGACCTCGATCTCCTGCATGGTTTCTCCGGCCGGCTTCTCTACTATATGGAAGAGCCGGTGATGACCTTCGAGCCGCTCCGCCCGGATCGGATCGACGCCACCATCGACGACCTGATCGCCTTCCTTGAGGAATTGGAACCGTCTGCGTTCCGGGCGATGGCGATCCGTGCGATCGATCGGGCCCACAATGACCTCGGCACCGAGTTCGCCGCACCCCAGCACGATGACGAGGTGGAGTGGCGACGCTATCTCGAACCGGTGCTCACGACCGCCGACACCAACGATGCGTTGGAGCTGATGCTCCGTCCCGAACTGCTCAAGATGCGCACGATCCGCCTGATTCGCGGCGTGTGGGACTCGTTTTATGCCGCAGAGTTCGCGGCTCGCGAGGATTCGCTGCGCGAAGCGGAGCTTGTTGCCCGTTCGGCCGCGAGCAGGGGCTTCGGTCTGGCTTTCGCCGAGCTGACTGGCAATCGCCTGCCCGCAACCCTTGCGGCCGGGCTGAACAACGTCGCGAACGTGACGTTCTGCCCGTCGGCGCATCTCGGCGACTTCGTCAGCTACATCACGTACTCGCCCGACCTGGTCGTCTTCTTCCCGGCGCAGCGCGTCATCGGGGAGGCGGCGGGCCTCAATGGCCATGCCACGAGCGAGAGCGTTCCCGGCGATGACCGGGCGGTGGAGCCGCTTGCTGGCGAGGAGCTGCTCGAAGCGATCCGCGCCATGGGCGACGCGAATCGCTTGCGCATCCTGGACCTGCTCGGTACGGGCGAGCTGTACGCGCAGGAGATCGTCGGTCGCCTCGGCATCGCGCAGTCGGCCGTCTCTCGCCACCTGTCCCAGTTGGAGCGGGCAGGGCTGATCCGGGTCGAGCCGCGTCGCGGCATGAAGTACTACGCGATCGAAAAATCCCAGCTTCAACGGGTTGCCGAGAGTATCCTGCTTCGCGCCCGCTAGGGTGGCACGGGCATTGCGTCTAGCGTCTTGCAACCGGGCGAAGATGCCCATACGGAAAAATTGATCGGTCCAGGCCCTTGTCAGCGCGATATCGCGATGATATGATAGGGGCAGATCGATGAAGTGAGATACAGATCAGCCGCGCTGTTGCGGCCGCACCTTGACAATCGACGTATGTCATTCTGGCTCGCCACTTGTTTATCGAGTGACGCAGGGCCGAACCGGACGCGAGGTCATCCTGAAAACAACCTTGCCGAAAACTCGCGATCCGTCATGAAATAGCCGCCTCGGGCGACGTTAGCCGGTCGCCTGGCATAAACAACCCTCTTCTTCCTTCACTAGTGTGCTGAAATCTGAAGGAAACGACAGATTCAGTACCACTTCAAAAATTTCCTCTCCGATGCCCGACTCGATCGCGGTCAGGCTGGTATTCCTCGGCAGCGATCAAAGAAAGAGTCCGGTACACAGTACCGGGCTTTTTTCTTTGCCCATTTCCAGATGGGCCAAATGCGATAATCACAGAACCCCGGTATCTCAATATTGAGATACCGGGGTTCTGTGATTGATGGCTTCGTGAGGTTTTCTGGTTCGG
>DATGPC010000203.1:0-7874 GCA_035305265.1 Thermomicrobiales bacterium
TCTCGGCGGATTCTTTTCGCTTCTCGCTGTGAAGTGTCAAGCTAGGCCACCATATTCCAGCGTATTTGGACCAGTAGGTCACTCGCTTGTGTCACCCTCAGCGTCCGTGCCGTCGCCGGGATAGGTGATCGCTGTCCCGTCGACACGGGCCCAGTCCCGCAACGCATGGGTAGTCGTGCTCGTCGCGCTCATGATGTTGCGCACCTCGATGCCACGGACGACGAGCGCGTCCGCCACCAGCGACCGGTGGCATCGCCACGGGACCGCCTCGGCGCACATGATCGCCGTCACCTTCTCTCCCCCAAAACGAATCAGTTCCTCGAGCGCAGCCGCGAACTCCTCCGTCTGCATGTGGTCGGCGTACCCCTTGAAGGATGCGTTGCGCCAGGCGGTGTTCACCGAATCCTTCCGGGCCCGGCGTCGCCCACCCAGGCCAGGGAGATAGACGTAGTCGATGCCGTCGGCTTCGAGACGCTCCTTCAGCGCGTCCTGCCAGTACTGCGGGTTTCGACGTGACTTGGGGATGGTGCGGATATCGGCGAGGCGCTCGACGCCGTTGATCCGGAGGAGCTCGACAAACTCCTCGATCGGGCGAGTGGAATGGCCAATGGTGTAGATCGGATTCCTCATGGGAGCCGCTTCCGCAGGTTGCAGGCCGCCGCGGATGTCGACGGCAGGCGGGGGTGGTACCATGCGGGCGACTGAACCCTTAGCACGTCCAATACGGGATCACGCCAATGGCTCTACCAGCACTCGCGAACCAGCGCTCATCCGGAACAGCGCTTTCCTCAACCGTTCCCCGCCCGTCGCTCCGGAAACGCATCTGGGCGAACAAGGGCGTGTACCTGTTCATGCTCCCGGGTGTGCTGTGGTACATCCTGTTCCACTACTTCCCCCTGCTCGGGAACATCATCGCCTTCAAGGATTACTCGGTCTTCATCGGCATCCTCGACAGCCCGTGGGTCGGCTTCGAGAACTTCCGGAAGATGTTCGACGACCCGGATTTCGTCCGGGCGCTCAAGAACACGCTGATCATCCAGAGCCTGCAGCTGGTCTTCGCATTCCCGGCACCCTTGCTGCTGGCCCTGCTCCTCAACAGCATCGTCAGCGACAAGGTCAAACGGACGATCCAGAGCATCGTCTACCTGCCGCACTTCCTTGGCTGGGTCATCGTCATCTCGATGTGGCAACAGGTCTTTGGCGGCACCGGGTTCGTCAACCAGGTCCTGATGAACCAGGGCTTCGACCGCGTCAACATCATGAGCAACCCGGATACCTTCTATGGCCTCGTGGTCGCGCAGAGTATCTGGAAAGAGGTCGGCTGGGGCACCATCATCTTCCTCGCCGCCCTCACCAAAATCGACGTCCAGCTCTACGAGGCGGCGGTGATCGACGGCGCGAACGGCTTCAAGCGCATGCTGACCATTACGCTGCCGGGTATCCGCTCGATCATCGTGCTGCTCCTGATCCTCCGGCTCGGCTCGATGATGTCGGTCGGGTTCGAACAGTATTTCCTGCAGCGGAACGCCGTCGGCGCCCAGGTCTCCGAGGTGCTCGATACGCTCGTCTACACGCGGGGCATCGGGCAGGGCGACTGGAGCTTCGCGGCCGCCGTCGGCCTCGCGAACAGCGTGGTCGGCGCCTTCCTCATCTTTGTCTCGAACTACCTGGCGAAGAAATTCTTCGACGAAGGGATCTTCTAGGCCATGCAACGCACCACGACAACCACCACCGGTGACGCCAGCACCACGATCGGCAGCGAGATCATCGCCGCGGAGATCGCCACCCCCCGGCGCAAACGGAAGGCATCCGGCCGTCCTCCCTGGATGGAAGAGCCGTCGCGGATGATGACGGTCCTGAAAGCGCTGACGCTGGCATTCATCGTCATCGTCATGATCTTTCCGTTCCTGAACGTCCTCGCTGTGTCGCTCTCGTCCTACGAGGACATCCTGGGTGGCGGGCTCATCCTCTTCCCGATGAACCCGACGCTGGACGCCTACCGGACGCTTTTCAACGGCGACATCGTCGTCCGTGCGCTTCAGGTAAGCGCGGGCCTGACGATCTTCGGCACCCTCGCGCAGATGTTCTTCACGACGACCCTTGCCTGGGGCCTCTCGCGGCCCAACGTGCCAGGCAGCCGGTTCGTCCTGATCATGGTGCTGATGGCCATGCTGATCTGGCCGGGCATGATTCCGATGTTCCTGCTCATCAAGGAGCTGGGCATGCTCAATTCGTATCCGGCGCTGATCGTGCCGGGCCTCGTCAGCTCGTTCAACCTGATCATCGTCCGCCAATTCTTCATGAACCTGCCGCAGGATCTCATCGACAGCGCGAAGCTGGACGGCGCGACGGAATTCCAGGTCTTCCGCACGATCGCGCTGCCGCTTTCCAAGGCGGTCCTCGCCGTGATCGGGCTCTTCTATGCGGTGGGAATCTGGAACAGCTGGTTCAACGCGCTGCTGTACATCAGCGATACGGAGAAATGGCCGATCCAGCTCGTGCTCCGGCAATACGTCCTGATGGGCGCGAACGTCAGCGCGGCCGACTTCAACCAGGCGGTACCGCTTCCGCCGCAATCGCTCCAGATGGCGATCGTCGTGGTCGCGACCGTGCCGATCCTGCTGGTCTACCCCTTCCTGCAGCGCTACTTCACGCAGGGCGTGCTCTCCGGCGCGATCAAGGGATAGCCAGGGACCGTCGGACACTCCAGCCCGGTGAAACGGAACAGGAAGGGGCGGGGATCGAAAGGTGATCCCCGCCCCTTCCACTGTTCTGACGCGATCAGGTCACCTGCACGGCCCTTTCACGACGTGAGCTACCCGGCGTTCTCTGCCGCCGAGCGGATCGCCTCCTCGTACTCGGTCCGCTGCTCGTCACCACCGCGCGAGCGCCAGTCCTCGACCACCTGGTCCCAGGAATCCAGCTCCTGGCGGCCGGTGACGATCGCGGTGTAATTGTCCGTGATCAGCTGGCTCAACGTGGCGCCGTTCTCGGCGGCCGACGGCGAGTAGATACCCGCCGTCGGGTTGGCGACGGCGACGCGCGCCATCTCTTCGTTGAACTTCTGGGCGCGTTCGGCTTCGCCCTCGAGACCGGGGTAGAAGAAGTAGTTCTCGGTCAGGAACGGGTAGACCAGCGCGCTGCGATCCGCCATGCCCTTTTCGTTGAGCTGGTATCCGCCGCCCTCCTGCTCGTCTGAGTGAACGCCAACCTCGCCATAGTTAAGGAAGGTGAACTCCTCGGAGCCGAACGGCGCGAAGAGGTAGTTCATGATCCGGAGGAGCTCGCGCAGCTTCTCTTCGTCCTGCGCGGCGCGGGCCGAGATCGCGGTCAGGCCAAAGAACCCGGGTGTCTGGTAGGTGATGCCCTCGCCGCCATCGTGGCCCGGGAGGACGATCGGCTCGACCACCGCTTCCGGCACAACCCGGTTCACGGTGTGCAGGAAGCCATTCGCGCCGAAGACCCGGGCGAAGCCGTTATTGCCCATGCCGGTGCGCCCGGAGTCCATGAGCTCGACCGACTGCTCCACGGTCAGGTTGGCGGCGTCCGGGTGGTAGGCGCCGGCCTCGTAGAGCTCGCGGGCGAACTGCAGCGCCTGCCGGTACTCGTCCGTCTCGATCGCGTTCGTCAGCGTGCCATCGTCGTTCAGGCGCCACCCGTAAGGCACCCGGAACATCTGGTTGATCATGAACGAGTTCCAGTCACCGCCATACGGGGCGAGACCGAACGTGTCGTCCTGACCATTGCCGTCCGGATCCTCGGTGGAGACGCCGGTAAGGAAGGCCTTGACCGACTCGCTGTCCGTCAGCTCGACGCCCAGCGTGTCCGCGAAATCCTTGCGGTAGTAGTTCGGGTCGTTGTTACGCAGCACCGGCTTCGGCACACCCCAGATGCGCCCGTTGATGCGCACCGCGTCCCACAGGTAATCCGGGAACGCCGCAAGGTTCGGGTACTCGTCCAGGCCGCCGGACTCGACAAGATCCGTCATGTCGTAGAACGCGCCCTGGTCCATCGCCTCGTAGATCACCGGCCGGGCCGGGCCCGGAAGCAGGTAGAAGAGGTCCGGCAGGTCGCCACCGGCGAAGACCGTCGCGATCTTCTCGTTGTATCCGGAGATCGGCGTCACGTCGGCATCGTAGGTCACGCCGAGGCGCTCCTCGAGCTGCTGCCAGTACGTGTTGTCGTCCTTCGATGTCGGCGGTGGCGAGTATGACAACGTCAGCATCGTCACCGTGCCGCCGCTGCCCGGTGTTTCGTCGACCGTGGTGAACGGCTCGGGATACTCGGTATACGCGACCGGGACGCCCTCGACGTCCGATACGATCGCCCCTGCCGGGACGGCCGGCGAGGCAGCGGGAGAAGCGTCCTGCGCGGCGGCACGCAAGGCAGACCCGCCAATCGCCGCTCCGGCGGCCGTGGCCGCTCCGGCCTTCAGCACAGAGCGCCGGTTCACAGGCGTCGAGCCCAAACGATTCCGTGAACGATCCATCTCCGTCATCGACTGGAGTCCTTTCTTGTTATCGGCACGATGTCGACAGTATCCGCCCGCGGCGATGCAGTGTCAACGTACGCAAGGCTTGCTAGGATTGGAGCACTCTGCCCGGCTGGCCGGGCCTGGACCACGCAAGGAAGGACAAGGACGCGATGGCATCTGGCAATGCATCGGACAAGTGCATCATGGTGATCGGGGCGCACGCCGCCGACGCCGAGGTGATGGGTGGCGCGACCGTGCTCAAGCACGTCGACGCTGGCTGGCGGGCCGTGAACCTGCACCTCACCGGCGGGGAGAAGGGCCACAAGAGCCTTTCGCCGGAGGAGTACCTCGAGATCAAGAAGCAGGAGGCCGACGAGGCCGCGAAACGCCTCGGTGCGGAATCCGTCTTCCTTCCTTATAAAGATGGCGAGCTGCCAATCGACGAGGAGGTCCAGATGGCGATCGCGGACGTGATCCGCGAGTACCGCCCGACCACGATCCTGACCCACTGGAAGGGCAGCATCCACCGCGACCACACCAACACCTACGAGAATGTGCTGGCGTCGCTCTTCTTCGCCGGCCTTCGTACCTTCAAGCGCAAGCATCCACAGCACTGGGTCAGCCACATTTACTTCGCCGAGAACTGGGAGGACGAAGAGGGTTTCGTGCCGGAGGTCTACATCGACACGACCGACGTCTTCGACCGCTACATCCACGCGATCCACGCCTACAGCCTCTTCCGGGGCGAGGCGGCGAAGTTCCCCTATGAGCAGTGGTATCGCGGCGCCAGCATGATGCGCGGCGCCGAAGCCGGCTACGAACAGGCCGTGGCGCTGATGAAGCACAAGACGTACTACGGCTCCCGCCAGAAGGTGACGCTTCTCGGTCCCGAAGGCTAACCAACGCATCCGGTGGGGCGGACGCTGATGTCCGCCCCGACCCATTTCATGAATCGGAGAACCTTGTGACACCTGTCGTCAAAACCGGCCTGGATATCCTGCTCGAGCGCGGACACGAGGCCCTCGAAGGCAAACGCATCGGCTTCGTCACGAACCACACTGCCGTCGACGCACAACTGCGCTCCGGCATCGACCTGCTGCACCGCGACGACCGCTTCGAGCTGGTCCACCTCTACGCGCCGGAGCACGGCGTCCGGGGCTCCGTGCAAGCCGGCGCCCACATCGGCGACGAGAACGACCCGGAGACCGGACTGCCCGTCACCAGCCTCTACGGCGAGACGAAGAAGCCGACGCCGGAGATGCTCGACGGCGTCGAGGTCCTCGTCTTCGACATCCAGGACGTCGGATCCCGCTACTACACCTACATCTCGACCATGGTGCTGGCGATGGAGGGCGCCCACGAAGCCGGCATCCCTTACGTCGTGCTCGACCGCCCGAACCCGATTACCGGCCTCCACGCCGAGGGAACGATCCTCGATCCGACATACGCATCCTTCGTGGGCATCCACCCGATGCCGACCCGCCATGCCCTGACCATCGGTGAGATCGCCCGCCTCGTCGCCGCCGACAAGGGCATCCCCGAGCCAACGATCATCACGATGGAAGGCTGGCGCCGCGACATGTGGTGGGACGAGACCGGCCTCCCCTTCGTCCAGGCATCGCCGAACCTTCCGACCCTCGAATCGCTCATCGTCTACCCCGGCACCTGCATCTTCGAGGGGACCACGCTCTCCGAAGGACGTGGCACTACCCGTCCCTTCGAGTACATCGGCGCGCCGTGGGTGAACGCGACGGAGTTGGCCGACGCGCTTCGCGAGCGCAACCTGCCCGGCGTGCTCTTCCGGCCGGCGTCGTTCGTGCCGTCGTTCCACAAGCACCAGGGCGAGACCTGCCACGGCATCCAGGTCCACATCACCGACCGTGACGCCGTACAGCCGGTCGCGCTGGGGGTCCACATCGCCCATGCATTCAAGCACCTGAAGGACTCGCAGTTCGAGTGGCGTCCGGGTGGCGCGCTCGGCATGTCCGCCGAGTTGCTCTACGGCAACCCCGACCTGCACACCATGATCGACGCCGGCGCCACGCCGGAAGACATCATCGCCACCTGGCAGGAGCCGCTCGCCGCCTTCAAGCCCAGGGCGAAAGCGGCACATCTCTACTCGTAGCGCCAAGGGAAATCCATGTCAGCCACCACCAACGCCGCGCAGATGAGCGACGAGGCAATCCGCAACGGCTCCGGCAAGGCCTGGGGCGAGTGGCGGGAGCTTCTCGATGCCTGGGGCGCGGCGCAGAAGCCGCACAACGAGATCGCCGCCTACGTCGAACATGAATTCGGCGTTGACGGCTGGTGGGCGCAGGCGGTGACGGTCGGCTACGAGAAGATCATCGGGCGCCGGACGGTCGGCGAGCGAGGCGATGGCAGCTTCTACACCAGCGCCAGCAAGACCGTCCCGGCCGGCATCGAGGCCCATTTCCAGGCGTGGATCGACGAAGCCCAACGCGACCGGTGGCTCGCCCCCGGCACCCTCTCCCTGCGCACCTCGCAGGAGAATAGGAGCGCCCGCTTCGACGACAACGACTTCGGCGGGATCGTCGCCCTCCACTTCACCGACAAGGGCGAGGGCAAATCGTCGGTCTCGATGCAGATCGAGAAGCTCCCCTCGCGGGAATCCATCGACGAGCGGAAAGCCACCTGGAAGGCGCGTCTGAACGACCTGGCGGCCTACCTCAAGGGCTGAGGTTGGCGGCTATCCTGCCATGATCCTCTGCTATAGCGCCTACTCAGGAGGTCCGCGATGTTTCGGGGTATTGTTCGCAAGGAAGGTGACAGGGTTGTGATCGAAATACCGCCGACGAGTCCCGAGGTCGCCAGGCTTGAGGACAATCAGGAGGTTTCCGTGTCTATCCACCCGGAGCCGCAGCGCGAAATGTCAGATGAAGAATTTGAGGCGATGGTGATTCGGCTCATCGATGAGCACCGGGAAGCACTTGATTACCTCGCGGATCACTAGCGAACGATTCTCTCCACGCTCATCAGATGTATCCCGATCGTAAGGGCGGACTCTCGCAGCTGCGGCCGATGTCCGCCCCAGAGGCCCTGTCGCGTCACGCGGCCGCACCCTTGAGCAACTGACGCAAATCCGTTTCATCCTGCGATCCGGGAAGGTTCGCAAGAGCCGATACATCAACGCCGAGGATTTCAATCCCGATCGGGTCACCATGCTGATCGACGTCAATGTACAGTGATTCCGTGACCTCGACGGTTTCCGCTATCTCGCCATGCGACATGCGAATATAGACGGCTTCTGCATCCGGATCGTACTGGAATGTGGGTGTCTTCATGATCGTTTCCTCAGCCGAATGACCGTAATTACTCGCGCACTCGCCCGAATTCCTTTACGACAATCCGTATGCCAGGTCCGCTCCCCGACCGCATCTCA
>DATGPC010000204.1:0-3222 GCA_035305265.1 Thermomicrobiales bacterium
TTAAGGGTAGGCGAGCGATGGAGATGCAGGCGTCTGCCCATCAGTGGACCTCCACAGGGCGAAAGGGCGTCGTCCGGTGCTTCGGACGCGGTGAATGCAGGATGAACGGGGTCCCAATATGGTAATCGTGACATAATCATAAGCCGTGCGCAATGATGACATTTCCATGTCAAAATTCCCCCCTCGACAACCTGTTGCCAGATACATACGCCGCGCATAGGCTGTCCAAAATCCTCACAACCTGTTCGCGGGGAACGCCGCTGTTCCCGGGCGAGCCGTCGCAGGCTCACGAATCTCGTCGACACATGCGTGTCGTGGCGGTCGCGTCGTATCTATGACGTTCGATTCGAGGAGAGAGACATGAGGGACACAGGAGAGGTTTCCGGACCAGTTCGACGGCTGTACGACGACCTTCGTGCCGGCAGGGTTGACCGGCGGACGTTCGTGCAGCGGGCAACGGCGCTCGGCGTCGGCGTATCGGTCGCCGGGCTCATGGCACGGCATGGCGCGGCACAGGACGCGAGCCCGTCACCCGCGACCGACGACCTGTTCGTCTCCAATGGGCATCGTGCCGAGGTGGGGACGGAGAACCAGGAACGTGGCGCGGGTGGCGACCTCCGCATCATCCAGTGGCAGGCGCCGACCTTGCTCAGCCCGCATGTCTCTACCGGCTACAAGGACTACGACGCCGCCCAGATTGTGCTCGAGCCACTCATGCATTACCTGCCGGATGCCGTCCTCTACGCCAACCTCATCCAGGAAGTGCCGTCGTTGGAGAATGGCTTGCTCTCGGAGGATGGCACGGGCGTCACGCTGGTCCTCCAGGAAGGTCTCCTCTGGAATGACGGCGAGCCGGTAACCGCGGAGGACATCAAGTTCACCGTTGAGTGGGTCCAGGATCCCGAGAACGCATCTACCAACAAGACCACCTACGACATCATCGAGAGTGTCGAGGTGGTTGATGAGCTGACGGCGCAGGTGACGTTCCGGAAACCCAATCCGTTCTGGTTCGAGCCGTTCGTGACCTACGTCACCGGCGCGCTCTACCCGAAGCATGTGCTGGAGGTCGAGGGCGCGCACGATCAGTTCGTGGTCAACCCGGTCGGTACAGGTCCGTACAAGGTCGAGTCGTTCACGCCGAACGACCAGATCATTTTTGTCCCGAACGAGCACTATCGCGAGCCGAACAAGCCGTACTTCAGCCGTGTCCAGCTAAAGGGTGGTGGCGATGGCGCCGCTGCGGCCCGTGCCATCATGCAGACGGGCGAATATGACTTCGCCTGGGGTCCGCAGATCGAGCCCGACGTGTACGAGAGTATGGTCGGGCCGGACGCGCTCGGCGATATCGTCCCGCTGCAGCCGGTCAGCTTCGAGCGGCTCTTCATCAACTTCTCGGATCCGCATACGGAGGTCGACGGCCAGATCTCGGAGATGAATACGCCGAACCCGGTCCTCAGTGATCCCGCCGTTCGGGAGGCGATCGCCCTGGCCGTGGACCGGCAGCTCATCACGGACCGGTTCTACGGGCTCGGGTCGCTCCCGGGGCAGAACGTCGTCAACGGCGATCCCTCGGTGTTCTCCCAGAACACCTCCTGGACGTACGATCCCGAGGCCGCCGCGCAGGTGCTGGAGGATGCTGGCTGGACCCTGAACAGCGACAACATCCGCGAGAAGGACGGTGTTGAGCTGAAGCTCGTCTTCTGCAGCCCGGTCAACTCCCGACGGCAGAAGACGCAGGCGACGATCAAGGCGAATCTCGAAGCGGTCGGATTCGGCATCACGCTGGAGCAGGTAGATTCCGCCATCTTCTTCGATGCGTCGCCGGGCAACGAACAGAGCTTCAACAAGGCGCCGTGGGACCTGATGCTCTACATCAGCCCGCAGTCGTCCACGCGTCCCATCTCGTACATGGAGCAGTGGTACGCGGGGCCGAACGGCGAGAATATCGCCCAGAAGTCGAACGGCTGGGGCGGATCCAACAACAGCCGGTGGCGCAGCGACGAGTACGATGCCGCGCTCGAGGCCGCGCAGACCGAGATGGATCCGGACGCGCTGATCGACCTCTTCATCGAGATGAACGACCTGGTGATCAACGAGAACGTCCTCGTGCCGTTGGCGGTATCTGCCGGTGGCCATATGGCGGCGCACACGTTGCGCCTCGAGAACCTGCTGGGCTCGCCATTCTCCGGCGCGTACTGGAACATCGCGAACTGGAACCTCGCCGACGGCTAGGGACCGGACGCACGTTCCGGGGCCAAAGATTGCGAAAAGTCATCGTCGAGCCGCCGAACCTCCTAGTCGGGGAGGTTCGGCGGTTTCGGTATTCTCCGGGCCGCGTCGATTCCGCGGCGGCCCCAGCATTATGTATCCCTGCTGTGGAAACAGCGAGCAGGCATCACTATGATCCTGGGCATACACACAGTCAACGTTCGGACGGGTCGGTAAGGGAGCTGTCCGGCACACGCTCGACCGAGAGCGAGGGACCCATGTTCTGTTTTCACCCGGCCGGCGCTCTGCCGGCGAAACAGGAGTCACGGGAAACATGGCTACGTCACGAAGCACCCTCGGTTCGTTGTATGACTCGCTCAAGGCTGGAAAGATCACGCGCCGACAATTCCTTCATCGCGCTACAGCCACCGGCATTGGGGCCAGCGCTGCGCTCTTCCTCGCCAATTCAGCCGTGATCGCGGCCGCCGGCGGTTCGAAAAACGGCTTCGCCGTCTACCCGGGCCAGGACGGCACGCCATCCGCCAGCCCGGCTCCGGACGCGGCCGGCTTCCCGGATGCAGGGACCGAGAACCAGACGCGCGGCGAGGGTGGGGAGCTTCGCCTGATCCAGTGGCAGGCACCAACGACCGCCGCCGCCCACGTCAACGTGGGTACCAAGGACTTCCTCGCTGGTGCCCTCGTCAGCGAGCCGCTGTTGAACTTCCTGCCGGATGGGTCGCTTATCGCCCAGCTCGCCACCGAGGTCCCCGCGGTCGAGAACGGACTGTTGTCCGAGGATCTGCGATCCGTGACCTTCAAGCTGAAGGAGGGCGTCGTCTGGAGTGACGGCGAGCCCTTCACGGCCAACGATGTCGTCTTCACATGGCAATGGATCATGAATCCGGACAATGCGTCGGTCAGCATCGAGCAGTGGGAGCCCGTCGAATCGCTCGAAGCGGTCGATGACCTGACGGTGGTGGCCACGTTCTCAGAGCCATCAGCCGCGTGGTTCCT
>DATGPC010000205.1:0-5857 GCA_035305265.1 Thermomicrobiales bacterium
TTCAGTGGTCCCGGATCGATCACGTTGGTCCCTCCAATGGTCCTTTGGATGCTCCGGCGGCATGGCTGGCCGGCGCTCCTCCTCGGTACCAGGCTGTCTCAGGTGCAATGTCGGTGCCAACAGATGCGGGACGCTCCGGGAATCGGACTGACGAGGCAGCAGTCCGTGGTCTGCGCGACCTGGACGCGCGTCCGCCATTCGTGGGCACAATCGCGATGATCGAGGCTCCGATCGGAGCGGTTGACAGCGCTGTTGGTATTCCGGAAGCGCGGTGCTAGGCTGCGGCTACCCGGGTCGCACATTCATTTCCTCCTGCGCCCGCTCGTTCGTCGAGCGTGTCGTGCAGGCCAGGCCACGGAGCCAGCCATGCGATCGACCGAGAAGGGGACTTCATCGAATATCCAGGCCGATGTCCCGGACCTGATGAACCTGCGATCAATACTTCAGGGTCAGCTTGTCCTCCCCGGGGATCCCGGGTACGACGAAGCCCGGCGCGTCTTCAACGACATGATCGACCGGCGACCGGCAGCCATCGCCCGATGTATCACCACAGACGATGTTGTTGCGTGCATCGACACCGCTCGAACAAGCGGCATTCCAGTGACGGTCCGGGGCGGTGGCCATGGAGTGGCTGGACATAGCGTCAACGACGGCGCCCTGATGATCGATCTCTCGCTCATGAAAGGCATCACCGTCGATGTGGATCGAGGCATCGCCCATGTCGAGCCGGGCGTGCGGCTCGGTGAAATGATCGAGGCGACCGAACGCTACGGCATGGTCACGCCAACCGGGACGGCATCCGACACGGGCGTGGCCGGGCTCACGCTTGGCGGCGGCATGGGCTGGATCGGTGGCAAGTTCGGCCTCGCCGTCGACAATCTTGTCGGCGCCGAGGTCGTCCTGGCCAGCGGGGAGACAGTGCACGCCAGCGCCGACGAGCATCCCGACCTCTACTGGGCGCTTCGTGGCGGCAGCGGCAATTTTGGCGTGGTCACCAGGTTCGACCTCAGATTGCACCCGCTCCGTCAGGTAACAGGCGGCATGCTGATCCATCCCTTCGAGCGCGCGCGAGAGGTATTGCAGTTCTACCGGGAGGTCGCGTCGTCTGCTCCCGACGAGCTAATAGTCTTCGCGGTACTCCTCACGGCGCCCGATGGGAACAAGGCGATTGCACTCATCCCGTGCTGGTGTGGCGAGGAGGAGGGGGCGGAAGGTGTCCTTGCCCCAATCCGCGGGTTCGGGCCGCCTTTGGTGGACCTGGTCCAGACGATGCCGTACTCGCAGATGAACCAACTGATCGATCAGGCGGCACCTCCAGGACGACGGAATTACTGGAAGCAGGCGTTCGCCGACCAGTTGGAAGACGATGGGATCGATACCGTCATCGACCTGTTCGATCGTGTTCCTTCGTCCCACAGCGCCATCCTGATCGACATGCTCCATGGCGCCACGACGCGTGTTGCGCCGGATGTCACCGCCTTCGCGCATCGCAACGCCCGGTTCGGTTTCGTGATGCTGTCGATGTGGACCGATCCCGCCAAGGATGACGAGAACATCAAGTGGACGCGAGAACTCTTCGACGCCATGAGCCCGTTCACGACCGGAGGCATCTACGTGAATGAATCACAGGACGATCGCGCCCAATCCGTGTTCGGCGAGAACTACGCCAGGTTGGCAACCATCAAGGCTCGATACGACCCGACGAACCTGTTCCGGCACTTTGCCAACATCGCGCCGCCATCGGTGCCCTCGACGGATCGTGCGGCAGACTGATCGGTGCCACCGGAATGATGAAGGGCCGGTTACCTGAACGGTAACCGGCCCTTCATGCTGGCTCACGTGAAGTCGAGGCAAAGTGGAGCTACTGGCAGGTCCACTCGTTGCGGTTGCCCTGATCCCACATCCACGCCGTCGCGTAAGCGTTTGCCACCGGGTCGAACACATCTTCGTCCGCCCACGGCGTTCGCGCCCACGTGCCGGGCAGGAACTGGAACAGGCCGCTGGCGCCACTTGTCGCGTTCACCGCATTCGGGTCGAGCACCGACTCGCAGCGAGCCACGCGCAGCATGTCCTCGCGCGGCTGGCCGTACTCGTCCGCGGCCGCGTAAATGATCTGGATGATCTCTTCTTCCGTGTAGCCGTCGCTGCCGTCAACCGGCGGTGTCTCCGGCTGCGCGGGCTCAGTGGGGGCAGGCGTCGGCTCGGCAGGCGCCGGGGTCGGTTCCGCAGGAGCGGGCTCAGGCTCGGCCGGTGCTTCCGGCTCAGCCGGTGCGCCGACCTGCAGGAACTCGGCATACGCCCAACCCGTCGTGCCGTTGTAGCTGATCGGGAAGAAGCCACCCTGCGCGTCGCCGCGAAGCTCGACGCCGGCGGCATCTGGCATCACCAGAACAACCGGGTGATCGAGACTCGGGCCGGTCCGCAGGTTCAACGAGCCATCGATCACGGTCGCGTTTCCGGTCACCGTGTCGCCAACCGGCACGGCATCTGGCACGACCGGCTCGGCCGGAACCTCTGGTGCGGGCGCTTCAGGCACCTCTGGCTGCGGAGCGGGCTCGACGGGAGCAGGAGCCGGCGCTTCGCCGGTGCCGAGGACTGACCCGGCGTGGGCCCAGCCGCTCGTATCCGCGTAGATGATGCTCAGGAATCCGTTAGCGCTGTCGCCGTTCAACGCGACGAGCGCGCCGTCCGGAATGACCATCATGATGCTGTCATCGGTGCTCGGGCCGGTGCGGAAATTAACCGGGCCGTCGGCGACGTAGACCTCTTCCTGAGGACCGCCAGTGGTCACTGGTCCATCGCCGGTGTAGCCAACCGCGAGATAGGCGCTGTAGGCCCAGCCCACCTGGCCGTTGTAGGCCACCGGATAGAACCCGCTAACGGGATCGCCGGTGATCTCGACGCCGGCTCCGGCCGGCATGACATCGAGGATCGTCGCGTTGAGCGCCGGCTCCGCGCGCAGGTTCAGCTCGTCGAGCGTCGTAGTCGATGACGCATTCGCGGCCGCGTCCATCGGGATCGCGGCGAGCCCGGTACCGAGCAGCGTCATCGCCATGACCATCGCGACGAGGCGATGAAGCCGTGTAAACATCCGTCCGGAGCCATCCACACCGGTACGAGAGAGTGACATGGGTTATCCCCCTGTTTTCTGGTTCGACGAGCGGCGACGTCAACGCCGGCGCGAAGCTCGGAGTGGACTGGACACTCGCGGCCCTCGCGTCGCGGTACCGTCTGCAACAGGAAAGGAAAGGGGATCGATCCCACCAGCCATGTGGGTACTGGCGATCGGAAGGTGATTCATCCACGCTTCCGGGCCGTTCGTCTCCAAGACCTCTCCTGAGCCGTGCCTGACGGCCGCGCCTTACGACGAACCGGATCACATGCGTTCAGAATTGGATCAGGTGGCCGAAACCGCATCCCTCCAATGCCGGTTCGGCATGCACGCGCCCGGGTCTATGGGCACGCGACAAAATCGAATGAAAGCGCCGTCCCGATCCTCCAGCCATGGATCTCCCGGAACAGCCCTTCATGTGCGGCCCACTCTTCCACACGGGACCGCAGCATGTCAAGTGTGTACGGAGTATGTACAGGAGCCTCAACGGTCGAAGACCCGTTGGCGCAAAACGGCGAAAGTACGGGCTTTTTACGATAATTACGGGAAGTGACGGCAGCTCACGCTCTAGGACAGGGGATACCGTGTGCGGAACTCGTCGAGCGCCTGGTCCCAATCACGGAAATGCAATCCGCGATCGTCGATGTAGACCAGGGCTGCGGGCTTCGCGTGCGTGATAGCGTCATAGTGCTGTCCCTTCCGGAAGCCGTGTCGCTCGAGCCACCTGACGATCTCGTCCATCTGGGTATCGGCGCCACGCATCGCCGGGTTGACCCGGGTGGTGAAGATCACGACGTCATACCGCCGATGCAGGCGTTCCAGCGCGGCCAGCGCTCCGTTGACGGGCGGATCGTAGATCGTGCCGTCGATCCATCCCTTGCTATAGCGATGGATGACGCCATCGAAATCAACGGCGACGGTTCGGCGCTTCCTCCGGCTCATCTGCTACCCATATCGGAACGCGTCCACTCATATCGAATGTCGGGTTCCCGTTCTTCGTTGTCCTGGCCATCGGTCATCTCGATGGCGACGAACCCTCGACGCTCGTAGAAATCCCGGGCCCTCGAATTTCGTTGGAAGGTCCACAGGCGCAGCGTACCGGCGCTGAGCTCCCTGGCCTTGTCCAGTAACGCCGTGCCGACGCCTTTTCCCTGCGCTCCGGGCCGAACGTAGAGATCGTTCAGCTCGTCGGCCGTCATCGCGATGTAGCCGTCGATACCATCCTCGCTTGCCGCCACCCATACCGTCTGCTGCGGGATAACAACGTCCCGGACCCAATCGAAGGTTTCGTCCTCGGTATGAACGACCGGCAGGTAGGGCATCGCCTCGCGCCGGGCCATCAAGTGAACGGAGGCGATCCTGGCGGCATCGCCCAGCGTGGCGGGTCGGAGCAGGATCATGGCTGTTGGCTCATCATGCTCTCGCCCTGGTCCCGCAGTCGCCGCAGCACGACGATCGTCACATCGTCCGTCCAGCCCCCGGCCTCATTTGCATGGGCGATGAGGGAGTCGACCGCCTGGACCGCGGAAGGGGCATCCGCAACTTTCAGGGCCATGTTGGCCGCCTCCTGGCCATCGAGGGAATCCAGCAGCCCGTCGCTGTAGACGAGCAGCGAATCCCCCGGCGCCAACGCGATCTCATGCCACCCATAGGACGGGTCTGGAAAGATGCCGAAAGGGACATCGGTGCCACCCAACGGGTCATACCAGCCGCCTTCGCGAATATGCATCGCCAACCCGTGGCCAGCGTCCACCCATCGCAGCGTGTGACCCTCGACGTCGAGTACGCCGACAAACAGCGTCACGATGCTGTTCGTCCGGGAGAGGTCGTCCTGCAGCGTGTCGGCGACGACATTCACGATGGATCCCGGATCACGGCCGAGACGCATGGCGGGACGAAAGGCGGACCGGACAGTGGTCATCATCATCGCGGCCGGCAACCCCTTGCCCATGACGCCGCCGACGGTGAACGTCAGCCTGGAATCACCCGCTGCATGCCAGTCAAAGAAATCGGCGCTGACGTCTCTCGCCGGCCGGCTGGTCGCCGCGAACTCATAGCCGGGAATGCGTGGCATGTCTTTCGGCAACAGCACTTGCTGAAGCTCTGCGGCACGCTTCAGCTCAGCGTCCAATTGCTGGCGCAGCCGTTGGTTCTGTCGTCGCAGGTGAACACGGCCGAGCGTCCGGTCGATCACCGCCCGGAATTCTCCCGGCTCGAACGGCTTGCGCAGGTAATCATCAGCGCCACGCCGCAGGGCATCGATGGCAATGGATTCGGAGCCAAACGCGGTCGTCATGACGACCGCGACATCCAGCTCGTCTTTCCGGATGCGATCCAGCACCTCCAGCCCACTGATACCGGGCATCGAGATATCGAGCAGGATCATGTCCGGCCGGTCCCGCCAGATCATCTCCATCGCGGTCTCCCCATCGGGAGCAGACGTCACCGCGAAGCCGACGTTCCGCAATCGCACCTGGAGCAGCCGGTTGATATCCGCATCGTCGTCGACGACAAGGACTCTCGGCTTGTCCGACTCGAAGGGATTGAACGACAGTCCCGTCATGCCCCTGATACCCCCTGCGCCTGCAGCGCCCGGTGAATCATCGATGCAAGGTCGCGGGGAGACATGGCTTTCGACAGCATCTCCGTGTCGGAGTCCTCGTCCCTGTCCGCAACACGGCTCTGCAGCATCAACTCGTCACCCGTCATCAAGATCACGGGAATATTCCGGGTCGGGGGCGACGC
>DATGPC010000206.1:0-17661 GCA_035305265.1 Thermomicrobiales bacterium
GACCTCGATCTCCATCTCCGAGAGGAACCTCGCCTGGCCACGAGCGAATGTGATGCCCTTGGCGCGGACATCATCGACGCCGTCCCCGTCGCGGATCGTTCCGACCATCGCGTCGATCCGGCGACGCACGGAGGACCAGTCCACTCGCACGCCGCCCGTCTCGATGCCGAACCGGTCGGCGGTTGTCGCACTCCTCAGCGCCCTGGCGGCCTCGACGAGGGTGTTCATCGGGTCACAGCCGTAATTCAGGCAGGTGCCGCCAAGCTGGTCCGCCTCGACCAGGGCGACAACCATGCCGGCCGCCGCCGCGCCTTCAGCGACGTGGCTGCCAGCCGGGCCCCCGCCGATCACGATCAGGTCGAACGGTGAAGATGCGGAGTCAGGCACGCGTTATCCCGTGGTGAATGCAAGGATGATCGAAGGTGATGGCTCAGGCAGGGTCCACCGGCGCTGGTGTGATCGCCATGGCGTCGTTCCCCTGTGCGGCGATGACTTCCAGGAAGCGTTCCCAGCTGACGCGCCACTGCCACGGCCGCTCCCAATTCGTAGACGTCGGGCCGAGCGGATCGCGGATGATGACCTCGTCCGCGTTGAAGCCCATGACGGCCAGTGCGTGGTCGTTGCTGAGGACGACGGGATACTGCTCGCCGCCGGTGGTGTGCCATGTCGCCGGTCGCCACGGAAGCATGTCCACCGTGGACTTGAAGAAGACCGGCTCTCCGCGCAGTAGCGCCGCTTCGATCTCCTCGCGCGTCGGCGTCATCACCGTGCCGAGCCCCTTCGCCTCGAACACCTTCCGCATCGCGTTGCACCGGCACTTGGCGAGGATGTTGGTGTCGATATGGCCGCAGAAATAGTTGTTGATGTCGCCGCCGTAGATCGTGAAGGTACCGTCGCCGTTGTCTTCGTACCACGGCTCGATGGAGTCATCGATGCCGACGATCTCGAGCTGCTCGTCGAGCGGGACGTCGAACCCGTAGGCCATCAGGATGATCCACGCAGTGTCGAACTCGCAGGAGAGGTGAAAATCCTGCCCCTCCTTGATCGGGAGCTGGATGTAGGCATCCCAGTACCAGCCACCCGCCGCGACCGGATCGACCTCGCTGGCCGGCTGACCGACCTTTTGACCGACATCGGTCGTCGCGTCCATCGCGGTGATGTAGGTGAACGGATCGATGCTCTGCGCCGCGCCCGGGCGGGATGGCAGCATCGCGTATGTGGCCGCCGCTGCCGCGCCGGTCAGGAACGTGCGGCGTGTCACACCACGTGGTGTACGGGAGATGAAATGCCGGGATGTCATGAGTACTCGCCTTGGAAATGCCCGTTGCGCACCGGCAACGGGAAGGGTCCGATGTACGTTCGATAGTACCGCGACTACCCTTCTCCGTGTCATGATAGGCGGACATTTGGATCCCGACCCGACGCGCGGCACCACCCGCACTGGAGACGCGTATGCCTTCCATGATCGACCATATCGTCATCATCTCGGACGACCTCGACACCGCGATAGCGAGCGCCCGTGAGGCCGGATTCACCGTCGTTCCCGGCGGGACGCACGGTGACGGCAATACCCACAACGCCCTGATCGGGTTCGCGGACGGCGCCTACATCGAGTTGATCGCGCCGACGGAACAGGGTCGCTCCGCAGAACACCGCTGGTTCAACCGGCTGCGGAACGGCGGCGGGATGGTCGATTTCTGCCTGCTCGGCGAGGACCTCGACACCGAGATCGAAGGTGTCCGGCAACGAGGAATCGGCTATCCCGAGCCCTTCGACATGGCGCGGGAGAAGCCGGACGGGACCCGCATCGCATGGAAGCTCAGCACGCCGCCTGGCGCCGTTGGCGAGCGCGGCTGGCCCTTCATGATCGAGGACACGACGCCACGCGACCTGCGGGTGCCGCAGGAGCCGGAAAAGGTCAACCATCCGAACGGCGCTACCGGTGTCGCGGGAATTACGGTGCTCGTTCGGGATCTCCAGACGTCGACCCGAGAGTACGAGGCGATCCTCGGCACCACCGCGCAGGATCTTCGGTCGCCGTTCGACGACCGGCAGCTCGGAGCGATCCTGCCGCTGGGGCCGCACTGGATCCTGCTCACCGAGCCGGGCTCGAATGAGGCAACCGAGCACCTCGAACGCCACGGCAAGGGGCCATACCGGCTGACGCTCCGAACACACGACGGTCCGATCAGCCCGGGGAGCGGTACGCCGCTGGACGCCGCCCTCTTCTCCGGGGCGCGGATCGCCCTGGCATAGCGGAGTCCTAATCCTGTCGTCTCACGAAACGCCGCACAGGTAGTGCGGCGTTTCGTATACCTCCGGCGCGCAACTTGCGCAGGCACCGGCGAAAGGAGGCGACCATGCCCTACGACAAGAAGAAGGACCTGCCCGAATCGGTACGCGACAGCCTGCCCGCCCACGCCGAGGACATCTACATGGAAGCGTTCAACAGCGCCTGGGAGCAATACGACAAGGACGAGGAGCGAGCCCATCGCGTCGCATGGGGCGCGGTGAAGAAGAAGTATCACAAGAACAAGGACGGTGATTGGGTCGAGGGGCCATCCGAGGACTAACCACCACATGTCTGCAGGAGACGCGGTCATCTCTCGATGACCGCGTCTCGTGTTTATGTATGCCGTATGCAATCGAATACGCACCGCTGCCGAATTTCGGCATGGAATCTGCTAGGCTATGTCACATGCAACCAGCGAAAGACCGGAAGCCTGGCCGTGCGGATCGCGCGGACATGCGACTCCGGGCGACTCTTAGGGGAAAGGGAGTACCAGCATGGTGAAGACCACGCGCCGTACCTTCGGTAAGCTCGCTGCGACATCGACCGTCGCCGCAACCTGTGGCATCCGGTTCGGTCCTGGCGGAGTTCTCGCGCAGGAGGGCGATTGCTCCGAGTGGCGGTCGTCGACGTTCGAGATCATGGCTCCGGCCGGACCCGGCGGCGGATGGGATACCACTGCTCGTGAGCTCCAGCGCGCGATGCAGGAAGAAGGCATCGTCAACACCGTCGAGGTGTTCAACGTCGAGGGCGCCGGCGGCACGATCGGTCTCGCCGAGCTCGCAAGCCAGCACGCCGGCAACGGGAACATGGCGATGGTCATGGGCCTCGTCATGATCGGCGGCATCGGCCTCAACGAGGCCCCGGTCGGTCTGGATCAGTCCACCCCCATCGCCCGCCTCACGACGGAGTTCGAGGTCATCGTGGTCCCGGCCGCCTCCGAGCTGCAGACGATCGACGACCTGATGGCCGCCTTCGAAGAAGACCCCGGCGCTGTGAGCTGGGCCGGTGGCTCGGCAGGCGGCACCGACCACCTGCTCGTGGGCCTCCTCGCGCAGGCGCGCGGCATCGACCCGACGCTGATCAACTACGTGCCGTTCTCGGGCGGCGGCGAGGCACTCTCCTCGATCCTCGGCGGCGAGACCACCGCCGGCGTCTCGGGACTCGGCGAGTGGCAGGCCCAGATCGAGACAGGCGAGCTTCGCGCGCTGGCCGTCTCCGGCCGCGCTGGCGGCGGTGAAGGCGCCACGCCGGAAGCCGGTGCGGCATCGCCGGCGGCCGCCTTCGGCGCGGACATCCCGACCCTCCAGGAGTCCGGCATCGACGTCGAGCTCGCCAACTGGCGCGGCATTGTCGCTCCCCCGGAGATCTCCCAGGAGGACGCCAGCTGCATGTCCGCGGCGATCGAGGAAGCGGTCCAGAGCGAGACCTGGCAGGCCACGCTCCAGCAGTTCGGCTGGACCGACTACTACATCGGCCCGGACGAGTTTGCCGAGTTCATCGCCTCGGAGACCGAGCGCGTGAACACCATCCTGACCGACCTGCAGCTCATCGGCGAGTAATCCCGACCCGGAACCGGTGTAAGGCGCAGGTGTCGTCCGACGCCTGCGCCTTTCCCGTGAGGAGCCTTTCATGGCGAGAGAACCACTGGAGCCGCCAGCTCTCCAGGAACCGCAACGCATCCCGACGGGATGGGAACGCTGGAGCGAGTTGCTGGTCGCGGCCGGATTCCTGCTCACCGGCATCATCATCCTGATCGGCACGCAAGATATCCGCGTCACCCGCGCGGCAACGGTCAGCCCCCGCATCATCCCCCAGATCGTCGGTATCGCAATCCTGCTCGTCGGCGCCTGGTACGTCATCGACATCATCCGGCATCCCCACGAGATCTCGGGCGGCGAGGACTCGGAAGATGTCGACATCGACGCACCGACCGACTGGCGCACGCTCATCATCATCGGCATCGCGCTGACCATCTTCGCCTTCACCGTGCAGCCGCTCGGCTTCGCGCTGGCGAGCGCGCTGATGTTCGCGATCACGTCCTACGCCATGGGCAGCCAACGGCACGTCCTGAACGTCCTGATCGGGCTCGTGCTCGGGATCATCGTCTTCCTGATCTTCGATGGCTGGCTCGGCGTCCGCCTGCCGGACGGCATCCTCGCGGACATCCTGCCCTGACAGGGATGACGAACCCGGGACGTAGACGGCAACACGAACGAAAGCGGCTCGCATGGATTCGATTAACTCACTGATTGATGGATTTGGTGTCGCCCTCACGCCGGAGAATCTCCTCTGGGCGCTGCTGGGCGTGTTCCTGGGCACCCTTGTGGGTGTCCTGCCGGGCATCGGCCCGGCACTGACCGTCGCCCTTTTGCTGCCGGTCACCTATGCGCTCGACCCCATCCCCGCCTTCATCATGTTCGCCGGTATCTATTACGGCGGCATGTACGGCGGCTCCACGACGTCGATCCTGCTCAACACGCCGGGCGAGAGCGCGTCGATCATCACCGCCCTCGAAGGCAACAAGATGGCCCGCAAGGGACGCGGCGCGGCGGCCCTCGCGACCGCCGCGATCGGGTCCTTCGTGGCCGGCACGATCGCCACGATGGGCCTGACGCTCATCGCGCCGTGGATGGCGGAGGTCGCCCTTAAATTCGGCGCGGCCGAGTATTTCGCGCTGATGATCCTCGCCTTCACCACCGTCTCGACCCTGCTCGGATCGTCGATGGTGCGTGGCCTCGTCAGTCTCTTCTTCGGCCTCGCGCTCGGACTTGTCGGCATCGACGCCCTCACCGGCCAGCCGCGGTTCACCTTCGGCAACCAGCACCTGCTCGGCGGCATCGACGTCGTCACCGTCGCCGTCGGACTCTTCGCGGTCGGCGAAACGCTCTGGATCGCCTCGCGGCTCCGCAGCACACCGGGCAAGATCGAGGAGATCAAGGGCTCGCGCTGGATGACCAGGGATGACTGGAAGCGATCGTGGAAGCCGTGGCTCCGGGGCACCGTGCTCGGGTTCCCGATCGGCTCCCTGCCGGCGGGCGGCGCGGAGATCCCGACCTTTCTCTCCTACAACATCGAGAAGCGGCTCTCAGAGCACCCGGACGAATTCGGCAAGGGCGCCATCGAGGGCGTCGCCGGGCCGGAAGCGGCCAACAACGCCTCGGCGGCAGGCACGCTGGTGCCGCTGCTCACGCTCGGCCTCCCGACCACCGCCACCGCGGCCATCCTCCTCGCGGCGTTCCAGCGGTACAACCTCAACCCGGGACCGCAGCTCTTCGAGCGAAATCCCGATCTCGTCTGGGGTCTGATCGCGAGCCTCTACATCGGGAACCTGATGCTCCTGATCCTCAACCTCCCGCTCGTAGGGTTGTGGGTGAAGCTCCTCTCGATCCCGCGACCGTGGCTCTACAGCGGCATCCTGGTCTTCGCCGGCCTCGGCACCTGGGCGCAAAGCCAGTCGATCACCGGCCTGATGGTGCTCTACGGGCTGGGCATCGTCGGTTACCTGATGCGGCGGTTTGACCTTCCGGTCGGTCCGGCCGTCGTCGCCGTGATCCTTGGACCACAGGCGGAGACCCAGTTCAGGCGAGCGCTGCAGATCAGCCAGAACGACTACACGGTCTTCATCACCCGGCCGATCTCGCTGACGATCTTTCTCATCACGCTCCTCGCCTTCCTCGCCCCGATCCTGATACGTCGGATCCAGGGTCATCGCGGAGGAGATGATGCGACAGCAGCAACCTCCTAGCTGAGCCGGCGACAGGGTACCGGACGGCCAACACGAAAGAGGTCCCGGACGAGTGCCGTCCGGGACCTCTTGTGCATGAATGATCTCTCGAGCGATCAGATGCTGCGCTTGCGGCTGTCGTTGTCGCGGATCTTCGAAACGTCGACATCGGCATCACCGGCCTTGCGGGCGTCCCGCTTGTCATCGTCGTTCCCGCCGCCGAAAAGCGCATCCAGCAATCCACCACCGCCCTGGTTATCCTGGCGATCCCGCTCGGCCTGGGTGTTGTCATCACCGCCAAAGAGCGAGTCGAGAAGGCCTCCGCCACCGGAATCCCGCTCGTTGCCGGAGCCCGAGGGCGTGACTCGCGCGGTCGAGGTCCCCTGGCCGCCCATGAATCGCTTCATGGCCTCGGCGGCGATCAGGCCAAGCACCATCTTCACGATCGGGTTGCTCAGGAGACCGGAGATCCCGGCCTGGCTCGTCTGCCCAGAGCCGGCGCCGCCCGTGGTCGATGAATCGCCACCCAGCAGACCGCCGAGCGACCCGAGGATATCGTCGCTGCCGCCTCCGCCAAGCAGCCCACCGAGCAACCCGCCACCACCACCGGCGCGAAGCTGCCGCGTCAGGCCGGCAAGCTGGCGCGGGTCGTCCGCGCCGTCACCGAGATCGATCCCGGCCTGGTCACGCACGACGCGGTTGAACTCCTGCCGCTCCTCCGGCGAAAGTTGGCTCAACGCGCTCGCCGCAACCTCTTCGAACTCGTCGTCCGGGAGCTGTGTCGCCACGCTCTTGTAGTTCTTGACCGCCTCTTCCGTGGAATAGCCATCGGCCTTGTTCCCGGCCTTCACGCGCGACACGAAATCGTTCGCGCGGCTCACGCGGGTCTGGTCGTCGTCATCGTCATTGGCCCCGAAGAGCCCGCCCAGGATCTGGTCCATTATTGTGCCTTTCGCATGATTCCCCGAGGGGCGCTATGACTTGCGCGGACGGAATCCCGCCGCGCGAGCATCGTCTTCCGTGGCGAAGCAGAATTCCGGGATGGTCCCCTCGTAGGAAGAATCCGCGGGGGTGTGATAGATCTTCGAGCGAGCATTGCCCTTGATCGGATACCCCTCCGGGCAATTCGGCGTCCCGTCGCCTCGGACGGAGTTCGCCGGACCGCCGGAGGATGCACGTGCCGTTTCCTGGCCGCCGGACTGCGCGGGACCCGAGCTGCGCTCCCGGGCGTCGCGATCGTCCGAATCTCCCTGCCCGGGAGCGCTCGGCGTCGTGGTTCGCGGGTCGTTCATGTCGACCCCCTGGTCGCCCGGCTGCCCCTCCGTCTCTCGCGGCCCATCGACGTCGATGTCCTCGGCGATCTCGGCCGCGACATCACGCAATCCGGCATCCTCCGGATCGTACTGCGGCGCGCGGACAGCGTCGCTCGGGCTGCCATGCGTGGTGAAGTCCTCGTAAACGCCCTCCCCGCTGTTCGGGTCACCCGGGCGGTCCGTGCCATCATCGCGCGGCTGGGAATCTTCATCGTCGCTGAGGTTCTCGACACCAACCGGCTTGGTCAGCGCCTCGTCAAGCACCCCGGACGTCGAGGCCCACGCGGCGGACTGCGTCGTTTCATCTCCGGAATCGGTCGTCATCTGCTCATCGTTCTCCTCTTCAGCCTGAGTTCCGCTCATGTCATCCTGTGCGGCGGCGTCGCCGACGTCCCCAAGGAGGTCCTCGGCGACCCGGTCGTTGGCGAACTCGTCGACGCCCGATCCGTCGTAGGCGCCCATCACGTTCCCCGGCTCATATCCGCCCTCGGCCGGTCGCTCGGTATCCTCGAACGACTGGGCGGCCCCGAGGTCGCCGCTCGCCGGGTCATCGCCGACCGGTCGCCCGGTGGCGTCGGCGGCCAGCATCGACTCATCGATCGTCGCGGACTCGAGATTGGTCGCATCGTCGACTTCGGACAGGTCGGTCGACGCGGCATCGAGCCCGAGGCCATCGACGGGCTCATCCTCGATGAACGGCTCGTCTGGCGAATCCACCAGATGCATGCCGGATCCCGAAGCGGTGTCCATCTCATCGTTGCGAAGATCCGCCTCCTCGCCCGTTTCGGACGACGCAGCCTCTCCGTAGAGCGGGTCCCCGGCCAGTGGATCGTCAGCCTCTTCGTTCCAGCCACGACTCGCCGAGGGAATCCCCTCCTCCGGCGCGGGCAGATCGTCCTCATCACCGGTGTCGCTGGCGTCGACGATGTCGTAGGCGTCAACCCCGGCGTCGAGGTCGTTGTCCGGACTGTCCGCGAGCTCCGAGCGATCCTGCTCCCGCTCGACGCCGATGTCGCTCTCGGAAACCGGCTGGCCCGCGTAATCGGTGACCGGCTGGTCGGTCTCGACAACCTCGCCCGGCTCGCTGACGAAGTCGGACCCTTCGTCTCCCGGCTCGTCAAGATTCGGGATGCCCTGTGACAGGCGGGTTGACTGCCCGTCCTCCGGCTGGTCACGTTCGTCGAGCGAGCCTGTCGCCTGCTCGTCATAGACCGAGCCCATGGACGACAGGTTCGCCGCGGCGACATCGCCCATGCGCGGTGCCGGGGGAACGCCGCCCAGTCCGGCGTGCTGGTCGGATGTCAGGCTCGGAGCCGCCTCTGTATGGGTGTAGGAAAGCTCCTGCCCCTCGTCCTCATCCTCACCGCCCTGCGTGGCCGTCGATCCCGTCCGCGACGGAGCGGCGCCGGAGTCCCGTTGTGCATCCCCTGCCTGGCCGGAACCGCCCGTTACGGCATCCCGCACCACCGAGAAGAGCAGGCGAATCACCCACGCCACCGAGCCGATCAGGACTCCGAGGATCGCCCTGATGCTGTCCACCAGCGATCGCTCTTTCATTGTCTACGTCCTCCTTCCCGTCATCGGACGGGACATCATCGCTGTAGCGGGCACGGCGCCAGAACGGCGCTGGACATCCGCTACACGTTCTGGGGGTCGAGGAAGCAAGATGTGTACCATTTGCCAGCGTTATTGCCCGAACGTGCCGGCGCGGGTCACCTTCGCGGCAGGATCGACCAGGAACGCCACGACGCGCGACCGGGACACCGCCCGCATCGTGACCTCTCCCGGGGAAGGCAGCAGGCCGCTTCGGGAGGTGAAGAACGGCACGTCGTCGATCATGACCTCCCCGTGAAAGACGAAGAACACCGTGTCCCATCCGTCACGGCGCGGCAGGGCGATCTTCTCGCCGACCCCGATCAGGGCATCCATGATCCAGAGATTGTTACGAACGTGGGCCGGCGCGTCCTCACCCGCCGGTCCGGCAAGGGTCCGCCACTGGTTCGGCGTCAGGTCCGGCATCTCGACGGTCTGGATATCCGGTTCGCCCTGGAGGGACGCCGACCGCGCGTACACCTGCAGCATCCGCATCGGCGCGGCGTTCTCGAGCGTCTCCTCGGCATGCTCCAGACCCGACCCGGCGTTCATCAGCATGAACGTGCGGCTATCCAGGACGTATGTGTTCCCAGCCGCGTCCTTGTTCCGTAGCTCACCGTGGGGAACCAACGACACCACATCCTCATTCGCGTGGCGATGCATCGGGATAACGGTTCCCGGCGCCAGGAAGCACTCTGCGATCACCGCCAGGGCGCGATAGCCGTGGTCGCCATGGCCCGGCAGCATCTCGCCGGGATGGTGAACATGCGCCTCGAAGCCCGGAGCGGCGTCGTAGGTCCGGATATCCGTCGCCGGATCGCTCCGGAACACCCGCGTCTCCCGCGCGATCGGAAGCGACCGCATTGCCTGCGCGTGCGCCATGATGATGTCCGGGTTCGTCTGCATCGCCCGGTCATAGTGGCTCTGGAAGCTGTTCCCGCTCGCGTCCGGCGTCAGCAAATACCGAACGCGCTCGCCGGCAAGGCGAAGGTCGGCGGCGGTGATCGCTTCCTTGCCGCCAATCGCGGTATCGATCCGGATCATCTCGTTGGAGAGCGCGCGGAGCCATGCGAATTCCGCGTCTTCTGCCGCGAGCTGCAGCACGTAGAAGTCGCTCCCGATGCGCCCGAAATGCTTCTCGTACTCGCGACGCTGGTACTCGAGAAGCGTGCGATGCAGCTCCTGCAGCGCGCGGGTCATGATACGGAGCCGCTCGCGAGGCTCGAAGGGAGCGGTAGATATCACCATGGTGGAGGTCTCCGGCGGTCGTCCCGGTGTCAGGAAGGAATGGTCGTCTCGGAATATGTCGCACCTCGCGTGCCGGGCTCGACGCTCAACGCGGTTTCCCGTCCTGCGTTGAGAGCGCTGCCGAGTCCTAACGGTCGATCGGCTCGGTGCGATCCTCTCCCGGCTGGTCGGCGCCCGGCCGGAGCTGCATCTCGCTGGCAGCCTGTCGCCCGGGTGCGGTCAACGTTCCCCACACGCCATCCGGGTCCTGCCGATCGTCGATCGACTCCCCCTCCACGTTCTTCGTGCTGTCGCCGGTTTTCGGCATCAGCCGGGCAACCAGGCTCATCACCGCCATCGTCGCCGCCGGGGCGACACCATGAATCTTCGCGATGAGGTTGTACTGCGGCGGGTAAATGAAATATCCGTCTCCTCGCCGGATCGCGCTGACGAACTCGCGGGCAGCCTCCGCTCCGTCCGCCGTGAGCAACGGCAGACTCGACATCACCGAGAACAACCGGTACGTCAGGTCCCGCGGCTTCCCCTCGCCGGCAAATTGCGCATTGAGGTACGAACCAGTGCGCATCAGCCCCGGCACGATCGTGGTCACGGAGATTCCGTCCCGCGCCAGCTCGGCATACAGCCCTTCCCCGAGCCCCACGGCCGCAAACTTCGCGGCGTTGTACGGCAGCAGGTACGGCACGCTGATCTTGCCGCCGATCGACGTGATCAGGCCGATGCGCCCCTTCCGTCGCTTCCGCATGTGCGGCAGCACCGCTAGGATCGGATAAAGCGTCCCGAAGAACATGATGTCCATCGCCTGGCGGAAATCGTCGCTATCCATGCTCCGGTACTGGCCGACCTGGATCACCCCGGCATTGCACACGAGCACGTCAACCTGGCCGAAGCGGTCGATCGCCTGCTCGACCAGGCGTTTGCAGTCGTCCTCGTTGCCGACATCGCATGGAACCGCGAGCACCTCGGTGCCGTGCGACCGGATCGCGTCCGCCGCCCGCTCCAGCTCGTCCTCCGTCCGCGCGCAGATCACGATCCGCGCTCCCTGTCGCGCCATCTCCCGTGCCATCTCGAGCCCGAGACCGCTCGATCCACCGGTGACGATCGCCACCTTGCCGGCGAGGCTTTCCTCGACCCGGCTCGACAACGCCTCGCGCGCACCGATCACGGCGCCGATACCCGCGCCGACCTTCATCAACATGCTGAACTTGCCCATGACATCTCATCCCTTCAGGTCGCTGGCTGCATCCGTATGAAAGAAGGGATTGCAATGCCTATGCCCTGCCGGTCCGGGGAGTACGGGATGAGTGCATCATCCTATTGACCACGGGTACGCGCGTTGCTACGATCGCGCGAGTGTTCTGACAAGCCATGTATGAGATGACGCGATCGCCCCCGGGGCGACCGTTCAATCTGCGGTACAGACGTGAAAGGACGTGCCTTCGGTGCCAGAGCAAGATTCTCTTCGCCATCTCCTCGATGACCTCGAGAACCGCCAACTCGATCGCCGCTCATTCCTGCAGCGCGCCACAGCCCTCGGGCTGAGCGCCCGGGCAATGACGATGCTCCTCGCCACGGCGGGGACGGCCGTGCCTGTTTCGTTGAAGCTCGCAGCGGCCCAGGAGGCCGGAGGCTCGTTCACCTACGCGGTGACCACCGACCCGGAGACGCTCGACCCGCAGATGACGACCAACTCCGCGGCCTACACCGTCTTTGACGAGATCTACAGCACCCTGATTTACCAGGACCTCGATCTGTCGTACAAGGGGCTGCTCGCCGAGAGCTGGACCACCAGCGACGACAACCTCTCGGTCACATTCAACCTGCGCGAAGGGATCACCTTCCACGACGGATCGCCCTTCAACGCGGACTCGGTGAAGTACACCTTCGAGCGCCTCCAGAACGAAGGCGCCCGGTCACCGATCTATGAAGACGTGATGAAGATCAGCGAGATCGAGGTCGTCGACGACAAGACGGTCACGCTGACGTTCAGCGAGCCGTCCGCGACCTTCTTCAACGCCATCTCGAACGCCTACGGCGCCATGCTCTCCGAAAACGCCGTGACCGCCGCCGGGGACGACTACGGGCGCCAGGCCGTCGGCACCAACGCCTACAAGCTCGGCGAATGGCAGACGGGCTCCCTCGTCACGCTGGATGCGTTCGACGATTTCGCCGCTGCGCCGGGCTACTACGAGAACCAGGGCCGGCCATACATTGACCAGTTGGCGTTCAAGGTCCTGCCGGAAGCCTTCACCCAGGTCGCATCGCTCGAATCGGGCGAGATCGACGCCGTCGACCTAACGGCAGCGGACGTGCCGCGCTTCGAGAACGACGACCGCTTCGAGATCTATACAAGCCAGTCGAGCGGCATTGCCTATCTCAGCCTGAACATGAACCGACCGAAGCTCTCGGAGCTGCCGGTCCGCCAGGCCATCGCCCACGCCATCGATCGCGACGAGATCGTCACCTCGATCTTCGACGGCGGCCTTGCCGAGCCGGTCTACACCGCCCTTCCACCCTCGATCCAGGGCTACAGCGAGGAGCTCGCCGACGAGGCGCCGCACTTTGATGCTGAGAAGGCAAAATCCCTGCTCGAGGAAGCCGGTTGGGTCGAGGGCGAAGATGGCATCCGTGAAAAGGATGGCGAGCGGCTCTCGTTCACCATGCACTGCACGACATCGACCACCCGCGCCCAGATGGCGACCCTGATGCAGGCGCAGCTCCGCAACGTCGGCATCGAGGTCGAGATCACCCAGATGGAGCTGGCTGCGCTGCTCGACTTCACGCCCGCTGGCGACCACGACATGATCCTGCTCGGCTTCACCTGGGGCGAGCCCGACGCGCTCTATCTCTTCCTGTCAACCGATCGCATCGGCACATCGAACGACGCCCACTATTCCAACCCGGACTTCGACGAGCTCCTCCGCCAGGGCCAGCAAACCCTGGATATGGAACAGCGCCTGCCGATCTACCACGACGCCCAGCGCATCCTCATCGAGGACCTGCCGTGGGTACCGTTGATCATGCCGATCAACAAGACCGCCGTGAACAAGCGTGTCGAAGGCATCAAGGTCTTCCCTACGGGCGGCCTCCTGCTCAATGACGCGTCGGTTTCCGATTAGCGGGCTCACCAACCAAGGCTTTCCAGGCGCTCCGGTCGTCGACCGGGACGCCGACAAGCACAACGCATGATGGTTTTTAGTAGAGGAAGGAACTCGCATGACACAGCAGGATTCACTTCGGCAGTTGCTCGATGATCTCCAGGAGCGCAGCATCGACCGGCGCTCGTTCTTGCAGCGCGGCTCGGCGCTCGGCCTCAGCGCCGGCACCATGGTCAAGCTGCTCGGCGCCATGGGCGTCGCGGCGCCGCTGACGCTGGCACAGGCCGCGGCCCAGGAGCCCGGCGGCAGCATGTCGTTCGCCGTCACCACCGATCCGGAGACGCTCGACCCGCACATGACCTCGAACGGCGCGGCCTGGACGGTCTTCAGCAAGATCCACAGCTCGCTCTTCTACCAGGACCTTGACCTGAGCTTCCAGGGCGATCTCGCCGAGAGCTGGGAGATCAGCGAGGACAACACGGAGATCACCCTGAAGCTGCGCGAGGGCGTCACCTTCCAGGATGGATCCGAGTTCAACGCCGACGCCGTCAAGTACACCTTCGAGCGTCTCGCCGAGGTGGGCGCGAAGAACCCGAACTTCGAGATGGCCGGCGGCATCACCGTCGAGGTCGTCGACCCGCTGACGGCGAAGCTCGTCTTCGACCAGCCGAACGCCGCCTTCTTCAACGCCTTCACCGGCGGCTACGGCGCGATGCTGGCGCCGGAGTACACCGAGAGCGCCGGCGACGACTACGCCCGCCAGCCAAACGGCACCGGCCCGTACGCTCTCAAGGAATGGCAGTCCGGCTCGACCGTCACGCTCGAAGCGTTCCCGGACTACAAGAACTTCGAGAACTATTACGAGAACAAGGGCGCCGCATACATCCAGGAGCTCAACTACCGCGTCATTCCAGAGGCATTCGCGCAGATCGCATCGCTGGAGACCGGTGAAGTCGACTCCGTGGACCTGACCGCCACCGACCTGCCTCGCTTCGAGAACGATGACCGCTTCGAGATCTTCGAGGCGAACGACACCGCCCTTGCCTATCTCGGCATCACCCGCACCCGGCCGATGATGGAAGACCCGATGGTCCGCAAGGCGATCGCCCACGGCATCAACCGCGAAGAGATCGTCACCACCCTCTTCGAGGGAGGCCTGGCGCAGGCGTGCGCGACGCCGCTGCCACCGTCCGTGCCCGGCTACAGCGAAGAGCTCGAGGCCGAGGCGCCGGGCTTCGACGTCGAGGCGGCCAAGGCGCTCCTGGAGGAAGCCGGCTGGGTCGAGGGCGAGGACGGCATCCGCGAGAAGGACGGCCAGAAGCTTGCCCCGGAGCTGTACACGAACACCTCCACGACGTTCGGCCAGCTCGCGACCCTGATCCAGGGCCAGCTCCGCAACATCGGCATGGACGTCCAGATCAACCAGCTCGAGATGGCCGCGCTGCTCGACTTCACGCCGAAGGGCGAGCACGACATGCTCCTCCTGAGCTGGGGCTGGAGCGATCCGGACGTGCTCTACCTCTTCCTCTCGACCGACCGGCTCGAGACCTCCAACCGCGTCCACTACTCGAACCCCGAGTTCGATGAGCTCCTGGTCAAGGGACAGCAGACGCTCGATCAGGAAGAGCGGATGAAGGTCTACTACGACGCGCAGAAAATCCTCCTGGAGGACCTGCCGTGGGTGCCGCTGTACATGCCGATCATCAAGACGGCCGTGGCGAAGCGGGTCCAGGGCGTGCAGATGTTCCCGACCGGCACCCTGCTGCTCCACGACGCCTACATCGAGGAATAGAAATCTCTACACTGACGGGAGGACGACCGTGTCCTCCCGTCAGGTCACCAGCCGGATACCCGCCGCATGGCAAGTTACATCATCAATCGAATCCTGCAGTCGGTCGTCGTGCTGCTCGGCGTCTCCGTCGCCGTCGCCGCGATGACCCAGTTCGTCCCCGGCGACCCGGCGGTGGCGATCCTTGGCGAGAACGCATCGCCGGACGCCATCGCCGCGCTGCGTGACGAGATGGGTCTCGACGACCCGTTCTTCATCCAGTACGGGCGTTTCATCGAGCGCTTGCTCACCGAAGGCAGCCTCGGAACCAGCATCCGGACCAACCGGGAGGTCCTCGTCGAGATCGGGGATCGCCTCCCCTACACGCTGTACCTGACCTTCGGCGCGGTCGCGCTCTCTGCCGTGATCGGTATCGCCAGCGGCGCGCTCGCCGCGGTCCGTCGCGGCAAGCCGACCGATGTCGCCGTCCTGGTCGGCACCACGGTCGGGCTGAGCGTGCCCTCGTTCTGGGTGGCGCTCCTGATGATCTGGCTCTTCTCGATCAAGCTCGGCTGGCTGCCGGTCGCTGGCGAGGGTTCCTGGAAACACCTCGTCATGCCCATCCTCACGCTGGCCCTGCCCAGCGTAGCGACGAAGAGCCGCCTGACCCGCAGCGCGATGCTCGAGGCCCTGGGCCAGGACTACATCCGCACGAGCCGCGCGAAGGGTCTCCAGGAGCGACGCGTCGTGATGACGCACGCCCTTCGCAACGCGCTCCTGCCGGTGATGACCATCATCGGGCTCCAGTTCGGCGCGCTCCTTGGCGGTGCCTTCATCACCGAGGTCATCTTCGGCTGGCCCGGCGTCGGGCAGCTCGCGGTGAACAGCATCCTCCAGCGCGACTTCCCCGTCGTCCAGGGGACCGTGCTGCTGGTGACGGTCAGCTTCATCGTCACGAACCTGATCGTCGATATCCTTTACGCGTGGGTTGATCCGAGGATCCGTTACTCATGAGCACCACAACCATGACGCTCCGGGAGGCGCCGGAGACGACCAAGCCGCTCGGCAAGGCCACCCGCACCCCGCGCGAGATGTACCTGAAGCGGTTCCGCACTAGCCCGCTCTGCATCATCGGCTCGTTGCTGCTGGCGCTGCTGATCTTTCTTGCGGCATTCGGCCCGCTCCTCGCGCCGAATGACCCGATCCTCGTCAATACGCCGGATCGCTTCACCGCGCCGGGGTCCGACTATTACTTCGGTACCGACGAGTTCGGCCGCGACATCTTCAGCCGCGTCCTCTACGGCGCGAGGATCGCCGTGCAGGTCGGTATGGTCTCCGTCGTCGTCGCCTTCCTTGGAGGAATCGTCCTCGGACTGATCTCCGGCTACTACGGCGGTTGGGTCGACACGGTGCTGAGCCGCCTGCTGGAGATCTGGCTCTCGTTCCCGGACATCCTGTTCGTGATCGCGGTCGTCGCCATCCTCGGCCCGTCCCTGAACACCGTCATCCTCGCGCTCGGGTTCCTCTCGATCCCGGCCTACGCCCGGATCGTTCGCGGCTCGGTGCTGAGCGCGCGGGAGGAGACGTACGTCGAGGCCGCTCGCTCGGTCGGCGTCTCGAACACCCGGATCATGATGAAGCACATCCTGCCGAATGTCGTCGCCCCGCTGATCATCCTGTCGAGCATGCGCTTCGGAAGCGCCCTGCTCACCGGCGCCGGACTGAGCTTCATCGGGCTCGGCGCGCAACCCCCGGAGCCGGAATGGGGCGCGATCCTCTCCGGCGGCCGGATGTACATGTACCAGGCGCCGTGGATCACCGTCTTCCCCGGCCTCGCGATCGCCGTGTTCGTGCTCGGCGTGAACATGCTCGGCGACGGCTTGCGGGACGTCCTCGACCCGCGCCTGACCCGATAGCCATCTCGACCTGTCAACCGCTCAACAAGAAGGAACCACACATGACCTCAACGACCGAAACCCTCGCGCAGCAAGCGTTCACCGCCGCGATGAACGAGCATTTCGCCAACCTCGGCGGCACCGTCGGCGTGATGGTTCACGACCTCGCCACGGGGCTCGAGCTCACCTACAACCATCAGGAGATCTTCCCGACGGCTTCGACCCTCAAGTCGCCGCTCCTTTATGTCCTGTATCGCATGTCGGACGCCGGTGAGATCGACCTCACCGAGCGCGTCACGCTCAGCCACGACAATCGCGTCCCGGGCTCCGGCGTCCTTCAGGACCTCGACGAGGGGCTGCAGCCGACGATCCGGGATCTCGCCGAGCTGATGATCATCGTCTCCGACAACTGGGCGACCGATCTCGTCTACGAGCGGATCGGGAAGGAGCGCGTCGCCAGCGAGCTGCGGGAGCTGGGAATGAACAACACCCACATTCCCCTGACCATCCGTGAGATGTTCTGCGCGCTGGCAGACGTCGACGCGGCCGACCCGCAGTACGATTACGCCTTCCTCAAGGATCACCTCAAGAACTACAAGTCCAGCCCGGACAACGTGGCTTACGCCTGCGACGAGCGCAACGACGTCAGCACGCCGGAAGACATGGTGAAGCTCTCGCTCGCCATCCACGAGGGCAAGGGCTTGTCGGAGGAAGCGCGCGAGGGAGTCCTCA
>DATGPC010000207.1:0-5007 GCA_035305265.1 Thermomicrobiales bacterium
GGCGGGTGACGAGGCCACGTTCACAACCCTCGGCGATGCGTTGATCGATATCATCCTGGAGCTCGATCGCCTCGCAGCAACATACGCGCCGTACCTGCTTGGCACATGGGTCCGGTCGGCCGAGCGGTGGGGCCAGACAGATGCCGATCGGCAGCGCCTCTCGGAGAACGCCCGCCTGCTCGTCACGACCTGGTCAACCCCGGACAACGACCTCCTGAATGACTACTCGGGGCGCTTCTGGTCCGGGCTACTCAGCGGCTTCCACGCCCCCCGCTGGCGGATGTTCCTCGATGCCGGCCCGGACGACGCCCACATTGACCAGGTATTGCAGGAATGGGAGACGGCATGGGTGCGGGACGCCGGTCCCTTCCCGACGGAACCCATCGGGGACACGCATCAGGTGGCGACAACGCTCCTGGAGCAGTATGGCCCGGAACCGGCTCATGCCGAACGCCCGGCGTCATCCGGCTCATGACACTTGGTATCGATCAAAACGCGCGGGGAGATGACGATCGCCACCTCCCCGCGCGTACGATTACCGTGCCTGTAAGGACGGGCTACCCGGTTGCGCCTTCCTCGACGTCCATCGTGCCCGACGTCTTCCCTGCAAGACCGATCGTAGCGTTGAGCGTCCGCAGCAGGTCATCGATATCGAACGGCTTCAACACCACCCCGACGGTTTTCGACGCCAGCTGGCCCTCCAGCTCACGCGCCAGCTGGACCGCCCCGGTGCAGACGACGACCGGTATCCCCACTGTCGCCCGGTGCATCTTCATCTTCTGGAGCAATTGCCACCCGACCGCCTCGTTCCCGATCATGAAGTCGAGGATCACGACGTCGGGATCGACCGCGACGAGCTCATCGAGGTCACGCGGAGCGAAGGTGGTCAGGACCACATCGAACTCCTCTTCCTCCAGGATGTCCCGGAAGAGGTCGAGGATCTCCTGCGTATCGTTCACGACCAGCGCCAGCGGGCGCTTCCGCCCGGCTTTCGGCGTCATCTGTGATCCGGCGGGAAACGTCATGGCGCTCTTCTCCAAAAGCGGGGTCGAACGGTACGGGACCTGCTCAATTGCGGCACAGTGCATGGCGAAGTGTACGCCACCCCGGGCGTTGGTCCCTCTATCACCTCGACAGGGGCCAAAATCCTGCGACGGTAGTACTCTTTCGTGCAACGATTGTCGATCGCCGGCGTCTTCCGGCCCGACATGCCCGGCTTGCGTGTCCGCGGGCAACAGGAGTGAATCCAGATGCGTGGTGTCTTCCGTATGCGGGGCCGGGACAATGGCCGTGCGGACCAAAAAATCATCCTGACGGATCGTCATCAGGACCTGCTCGCCCAGGAGCAGGACATCATCGCGCGCCTGTCCGTCGCGCTCGAGACCTTCCCCGCGACCGACGAAGACCTCGAATCCCTGCGCCACGCCGCAAACCAGCTCGGCGAGCTCTTCCTGCTCGTGATCGTCGGCGAATTCAACTCCGGCAAGTCGGCCTTCATCAACGCCCTTGTCGGCGAGGAGGTGATGCCGGAGGGCGTCACGCCGACCACGGCCGTTATCAACCTGCTCCGCCACGGCGACGAGGTCACCGAGACGATGCTGCCGGACGGCATCATCCAGCGCACCTATCCGGCCGATTTCCTCGACGAGATCACCGTCGTCGACACACCGGGCACGAACGCCATCATCCGCGAGCATGAGGCCCTGACCCAGAGCTTCGTCCCCCGCTCCGACCTCGTCCTCTTCGTCACCTCGGCCGACCGCCCGTTCACCGAGAGCGAACGCGAGTTCATGTCGGAGATCCGGGAGTGGGGCAAGAAGATCGTCATCATCCTGAACAAGATCGACCTGCTGCGCGACGACGAGTCCCGCGACAAGGTCGTCGCGTTCGTGCGTGACAGCATCCAGCGGCTCCTCGGTTTCACGCCGGAGGTCTTCCCGGTCTCCGCCCTGCTCGCGCAACAGGCGAAGGCGATGGCCGACCGCAACCCGGCCGAGCGCGACCGCCTCTGGCAGGCCAGCCGCTTCGAGGCGCTCGAGGACTACATCATCGACACCCTCGACGAAGAGGGGCGCATCCGCCTGAAGCTCCTCAACCCGCTCGGCATCTCGGAGCATCTCACCGAGCGCTACCTGAAGCTCACCGATGACCGCCTCGCCGTGCTCGACGAGGACCTCGCCACCATCGACAACATCGAACGCCAGCTCGCCCTCTACAAGGACGACATGCGCAAGCAGTTCGCCTATCACCTCACGCGCGTGGAAAACATCATCCACCGCATGAACAACCGGGGCGACGAATTTTTCGAGGAGACCATCCGCATCGGCCGCGTCTTCGACCTGATGAACTCAGACAAGATCAAGGACGAGTTCCAGCGCAAGGTCGTCGGCGATACCGAGCGCGCGATCGACCAGACCATCGACGAGTTGATCGACTGGATGGTCGAGCAGGATCTTCGCGTCTGGGAAGCGGTCAACGAGTACGTCGATCGCCGCCGGCTGAACAAATACGCCGACGAGCTGATCGGCGATGTGGGCGGCCAGTTCCGGTATGACCGCCGGGCGCTGCTCGAATCCGTCTCCCGGCGCGCGCAGGAAGAGGTCGATCGCTACAACGCGGACAAGCACGCCCGGGAGATCTCGATCAGCGTCCGTAACGCGGTCGCGACCGTCGCCGTCGCCGAGGCTGGCGCGGTCGGGCTCGGGGCGCTCGTCGTCGCCGCGGCCAGCACCGCCGCCGTCGATATCACCGGCATCCTCGCCGCCAGCGTGCTGGCCGGCGTCGGTCTCTTCGTGCTTCCGATCAAGCGGCGGCAGGCGCGGGAGGACTTCCACAAGCGCTCCGCCGAGCTGGAACAGCGCCTGGTCGCGGTGATGAACGAGGCGTTCGAGAACGAGCTCAACCGCTCCGTCGGTCGGATTGCAGACGCGGTCTCGCCCTACACCCGCTTTGTGCGCACGTCGAAGGACCGGTACGACGCGCTCCGGCGCGACCTCGGTAGCCTCCAGAACGAGCTCCGCACCCTCCGGCACACCATCGGCGGCAACGAGGACCGCCCCTCGCTCCCCGAATCCGCCGAGGAAGCCGGCACCTCATAGCGCTACCACCGGGAACCAACGCTCCCTCCTGATCGTTGACCATGTATCACACGCTCGTTGATCAGGAGGGGTCCGTATGCCTCTGCGTCTCGTGCACCTCGTCGGTGCCCTGCTCGTCACGCTTCTCATTGTTCCCACGCCCGTCACTGCGGAAGATCATGACTGGCACGTCACCGGCGTCCAATCCCTTGAGCAAAACGGGGCAGAGACCAGGCTGCTCTCACCTGACGGCACAATGATCTTCGAGGCGCGCACGGATCGTCCCGACGAGATCTGTGTCCGCGTGATCGAACCGGACGAGACTCGCTGCGGGAGCCTCCCACCCAGGATCACGGAGATCGAGAGCGAGGACCAGCCGATCCGCAGCAGGGTCGTGGACCTGTACAGCGCGACGTGGGCGCCGGACAGCTCGGCCGTCGCGTTCAGCCTCAATTGGTCTCAAACCCTGATCGATTCCGACATCTACCTGCTCGACGTGGACACCGGCGACATCCGGAACCTCACCGACGACGGAATCGAAGATTACCGGGGCATGACAGCCGATGACGAGATCCTGACGGACACCTACCCGGCATGGACTCCGGAAGGTGACGCGCTGCTCTTCCACCGCCTTGACCTTGGCAGCCGGAGCGCCTCGATCATGCGTCTGCCGCTCGATGCCAGCGAGCCGGAGGTTGTCGCGGCATTCCCCGACGATGTTGCTCCGCTCCTGAAATCACCGATTCATGCGCTGCCTGACGGATCGATCCTCTTCAGCACCACACCGAACCCGAACGACCCCTCGTTCCAGAGCGGCGTCGTGCGCATGGCGCCGGACGGCACCATGGAGGTGTTGATCGCCAATGAAGAAGAGCCCGGATTCGGCGAGCCTGGTTTCGACGGGATAGACCTCATCGGGGTCTCACCGGACGGCATCAGGTTCCTGGTGTTCCGGCCCGTGGTCTTGGTGGATGATCTCGACAAACCGAACATTGCTCTCGTTGACATGACCACCGGGGAGGAGACCCCGATCGAGGGAAGGATGTACGCCCCCCCAATCTTCTCCCCGGACGGTTCAGTCGTTCTCATGGCTCTTCAGAATGTTGACATCATCGATCTGGCCCTTATCTATCCGGACGGCAGCACGACCGTCATCGAGACAGTCGCTATCGAAGACAGTCCGGAGGACCCGGCCGGTTCGCCCATCCTGCCAAGGATGACGTGGTCGGACGACGATCAGGTCCTGCTCCATACCTCTGTCGGTACGTTCCTGCTCCAGCTGTCGCCGGGTATGCCTGACGCCGCGTCCCCGGCAGCAAGCCCTGCCCCGACACCATCCGCTACGCCTGCGGACGTGGCTACAACCGACGCTCCATATCGCGCCCTGAGACCGGATTACGCAGCGCCTGGCGGGGAGCTGGCGCTCCTGTCGCCGGATGGAAGCCGCATCGCGACTATCGGGCACGACGGCTCGACCGAGCTGCGCATTACCGAGATCGAAACGCTTGAGCAGACGCGCGCCGACATCGGCATCGACTCGAAATCCCTCCAGGGGATGGAATGGTCGCCGGACAATACCGCGCTCGTCTTCACCTCGGAGCCGCTGATCACCGGTCTCGACTCCGACATCTGGCTGATGGACGCCCTCACCGGCGACGTCAGCAACCTGACCGATGACGGCAGCGACGTGCTGGCGGATGCCCCGATGGATGTCTGGCCCGGCTGGACGCCGGAGGGCGAGATCGTCTTCCAGCGGTACGATCGGGACGAGAACGGCGAGGTGGCCGTCTCCCTGATGCGCCTCTCCCCGAACGGCGGGGAGCCGGAGGAAGTCGTGCGGTTCCCGCGCGAGTATGCGACCGTGATGAGCGGTCCCGCCTTCGTGCTCGAGGACGGGTCGATCATCCTCGGCACCATGCCCGCCACCGGC
>DATGPC010000208.1:0-9743 GCA_035305265.1 Thermomicrobiales bacterium
TGCCGAACGCTGGAATGACGACGGGATTATGGTCGCTTCCAGGCTGCACCAGGCCTATGTCACCTGGGTTTCCAAGCTCGTCTGGAGCGGGTTCTACTCCACGACCTATACCGAGGCGATCACGAGCGCCTGGCGAGAAGAACCCGAGCGCATGTATTCGCTGCTGAAGCGATCGTTCGGGCCGCGCCTGGCCGATACGCTCGTCACCATGATCCGGGACGGCAACCTGGCCGAGTCCGAGACGCTGGTGGACCAGTTGCGCCGGCAGCTCTGGCGCAGATCGCTCCGCCGCCGCCCGGTGCGACAGGTTGGTGCTTCGGTTTCCCAGCTGGCAAGCCGGGTCCGCACCCTCATCCAGCCATCAGGGCTCGTGGTTGGCCTCGTCCGGAACGACGCCACGGCCGAGCTGCCAGTCGTGCAGCAGCTCCAACAAGCCGGCTGGCGCCAAATGCCATGCGGCAGGATCGACCATCTCACCGCCGAGCAACGGATCTTGCCGAGCCTTCCCGGCCTGTCGACCGAGGCGGCCACCCGCAGCACGATGGCCTTTACCTACCAGGCCATCGACGCCTGGCTCGCCCACCTGCGCTGGACACGGTACCGGCTGACGCGCGGGCGACTTGTCATCGATGAGCGTCCAATACTGGCCCTCTCGCTCGGCGAACCGGAGGACAGGACAAGGATCGGGCGCAGCTGGCGTCGTCTGCTCGCGCCAAGGGCCGACCTCGTCATCGCGCTCGAAACCCACACTCCAACACGGACATCCTTCGACCCGCGTCAGGACATCCACCGGGTCAATGCTGACCAGCCGATCGACCAGATTACCAGCGATATTCGGGACCTCATCATTTCCGCGTACGCCGCGCGCACGCGTCGTCGTTTCAGGAAGCTCGCACCATGATGATCGATTCCCGCGCCCTTACGTGGCACCATCTGTTCCCATCGGATACCACCTTCACCGTGCGCAATGGCCCGGAGGCGTTCCAACGCTCGCTGGAAACGCTCAACACGGGCAGCCGTGGAAGTGTGCTCGTCTCATGGGGTGATCGCCCACAGGACCTGCCCAATCTCGCCCCCTACATGGGTGTAGTGGCCGTCAATGGACGAGGAATCACCCCCGACACTTTGCGCGCCGCCGGGTTCTCGCATGTCCGCCGGTTTGCCGTCCTGCCCAATATGGAAGATGCCCGGTGGTTCGTCCCGCTCGAATCACGCAAGGTGGCCACTGAAGCCATACGGATCCACTCCTGTTTCCGTCTACTCGCGCAGGCCAAGCACGCCGCTGCTGTGATGGCTGCGAGGACCGGCGCCACGTTCCTTTTCCGGAACCAGATCATCGTCGCCCAGCGCACGATGCCGCCGCTCGAGGAGGCCTTACGGACGGCGCTGCCGGGCATCGATATTCGGCTCGCACTGTCCAGTGGTACCCCGGGCCCGGCCCGGAAGCCGACGATCTCAGTGCTTGACGTTAATGGAAACTGGAATGCCTTCGTCAAGCTGGCACGAACCGGTCTCTCCCGCGAGCTGGTCGAGAAGGAAGCAAACGCGCTCCGGCATCTCGCCGAAATCCCGGCTGTAGCCGACCGCGTGCCCGAGCTGCTGTTCGGCATGGACATCGATGGCACCTTCGCCGCCGCCCAACGGGCACTGCCAGGAGTCATGTCCGGACCGGACCTCACTCCCGCCCATGCCGATCTTCTACGAGCATTCAGTATCGGTCCCGAAAAGAAGGTGAGTGACACCGAATTCATGCATTCGCTTTCCAGACGGATGCACTCCACCACGCTCCCCGATCCGCGGCTCGTCACTGCTTTCGAGCTCGTCAGCAAGGTGTTGGGGAATGCGGTGGTACCTCAAACGATCGTGCATGGCGATTTTGCGCCGTGGAACCTCCGCTCGCACGACGGTCAATTGCGGGCGTTTGACTGGGAGACTGCCCATATTGATGGCTTGCCGCTCCTCGATGAGGTCCAGTATCACATCCAGGCGGGCGTCCTCCTGCGTGATTGGACAGACGAGCAGGCGTTCGATCATCTCCTGGCTTTCGAGAGCATCCAGGAAGGTCCGAGATTCGAGCCGTACGTCATCCGCGCGCTCCAGATCGCGGGGTTGCTGGAATCCATCCTTCGCCACGAAGCTGAGGGACGGCCGCAGAGCGCCCGATCCAACCTGCTGAATCGCTACCTCATCGATCGACTGATCGATCACATGGCGAGGGAAATGGCATGACCAGCCCCACCTCTTCGCCGTGGGTCGCGCGCCCCGAACGGACCGCGACCTCACGCCAGCCGGAGTCAACCCGCTCCGGGGCGCGAATCGCGATCTGTACGCCAACCTACCAGCGGCCGGCAAACCTGACGGAATTGCTGGAAAGCATCAAGGCCATGGATCGAGCCGGGTTGGACGTCCATCTGTTCGTGGTGGACAACGATGCCGAACGATCCGCCGAGCCGGTCGTCGCCGCCGTCATGCGCGACGCAGGCATCCCGGTCGATTACGACTGCGAGCCGGTCCGCAGCCTCCCGGTCGTAAGAAACCGGCTTGTCGAACGCGCCGCGATGGTCGATCCGGACTGGATCTGGTTTCTCGACGATGACCAATTCGTTGAACCGGATGCCCTACAGCTCATGGTGACGACAGCGGAACAGTACAACGCAGATTGCGTGGTTGGCCGGGTTCCGCACACCTTCGAGGGCAGCACCAGCCCCTGGGCGCACTGGTCCGGCATCTTCGATGAGGTGCACCGCCCGACGGGAGAGCCAACCGGCGCATTCGGCTCCAACGGTCCGCTTGTGCGCTTTTCCGCACTCCAGCACGTCGAAGGTCCGTTCGATCCACGCCTGGGCCTGACCGGGGGAGAGGACAGCCTCTTCTTCACCAGGTTCCACGACCTCGGCTTCCGCAGCATCGGATGCGATGAGGCAGTCATCTGGGACCGGCTCCACGCGAGCCGGAACACGCCTCGCTGGCTCACCCAGCGAGCGCTGCGGTTCGGTCTCGTCAAGGGATTCCTGGTTCGGGAAGTCAGCCCGTCGCCGCTCAAGACCGTCAAGTGGCTCGCGATTGGTGGCGGGTACATGACGCTCAACGGGCTGGCTGCCGCAGTGATGCTCCCGTTTGGGCCCCGAAGGTACTTCCGGTACTGGATCAAGGCCGCGCGAGGCTACGGAATTCTGGTTGGAACGCTCTTCCCCGGCCGCATTCTGGGTATTCGTGAGTATGCAACCATCCACGGTCATTGATTTTATGTATTGTTCGTTTATACTGGAACGAGGCCATTTGAGACAAGTGAAGACGGTCACGGAATAGCCGTGGCTGACTGGGGTCCGAGAGAACAACCGGTCAATAGCGGAGCCTCCGATGCACCTCGCAGCAACGAACTTCGGCAACACCAAGGCTGTGTCCAAAGACCGGATCGCAGCGCTTCCCACTCCTGTGCTGTTCTACTCATCTCTGGTGCTGGTCTGCCTGGCGTTCATCCGCCTGCTGCCAAACTCCTCAGCACTTTCCACCGGACTCACGCCAGGGCGCATGTACGAAACGCTGCTCATCCTGATCGGATTTGCGATCGTTCCCCTGACTATCATGACCCGTGGATATCCCCTGTACCTGCGCCTCGCCGGTCAGATCCCCCTGTTCGCCTATTGCCTCTGGACGTTGGCATCGGCGACCTGGTCGCCCTCACCGTGGCTCAGCGCCAGTAAGTCGTTCGAGATGATTGCGCTCATCGGTGGCGCAATGCTTTTCGTCAGCGGATTCGACTATATCCGCCAAAACCGGCTTGATTTCACCAACGCACTCGCCGCCGTCCTCGTCGGACTGGTGTTCTTCGGTCTGGTGGCAAACACGTTCATCCATGGCCGCCCATTCGCCATGAAGGGCGTTGACTGGAGCACTCCACGCCCCCGTCTCATGCTGGCACACAACCATCCGATTGAATACGCGGACCTGACATCGTTCGCTCTCATCGCGCTCTTCGCCTCCAGCTATTCCTGGCGCAAGAAAGCATGCCTGTTCCCGGCCCTTTTGCTCATTCACCAAATGACCGATGCACGCATCAGCATGGCCGCGCTCGCCATTGCGATGCTCGTCGCATTCTTTGTGAAGTACCCGAATAAGGTGAGGGCCATCGCGGCATTCGTGCTCTTCAATATAATGCTCACCTACTTCGCGATTATCACGTTCGGCCCTCGGCCCGATGACCTGTTCGGCCCAATCCTTCGGCTGCAGCCAGAAGATATGGAGAACCTGAACGGACGAACCGGCTTGTGGGAGCACTCGATTGCGAAGTTCCAGGAAACACCCATTACCGGTGTCGGATTCTATGCAAGTCGCTTTGCCATCATGGACGAGTTCAAGTGGGCGGGCGATACCCATAACGCCTGGATTGAGGCGCTGCTCACCACCGGGATGATCGGCTTTGGCTTGATGGTTATCGTCCTCCTGGGCGCGCTGTGGGTAGCATTCCGGACGCACGACGTGCTGCTCGTCGGAGTGCTGTTTTACATCCTGGTCTGTACCTACACTGCCGCGCCGGTGATATCGGCGAAGTTCCCGACCCTGATCCTCCTGATCTGTCTCAACGAGGCACGCGTCTGGCTCCCGGGCGCTTCACAGGCATGGAGACCCGCGATCTCCAGACCGGAGAATCTCACCCTTCGATCCCGTGTCTCTGCAACGCGCGCCAATGACTACAACACAGGGACATCTGGTCGCTAGCGATGCGCGTGGCGAGATGCATAGAGGAGAACCCCATGCAGATACGAGACTCTCTCAGGTGGTCGAAGATGCGCGAGAAGGGCGATGAACTAACAGCCGCCGCGCCAATGATGCCGTCCGCATCGCCCAAACTAGACTTCCTGCGAGCGTTCGCTGTCCTGCTTGTGCTCTACAGCCACGTGGACCAGGCGCAGGGTGTCAGCTGGCTGCAACTCAGCAGCCTGGCCCCTATCGGGCGCCTTGGCGTCCTCCTGTTCTTTGTCCATACGAGCCTCGTCCTGATGTTCTCGCTCGAGCGACACGTCAAGCTGTACGGCCATCGGCGCCTCTACTCGACGTTCATGCTTCGACGCATTTTCCGAATCTATCCGCTCAGTATGTTCATCGTCCTAGCGATCGTCATCTTCGAGATTCCGGGCAGGCATATCGAGGTCAACAGCGTGACCTACAACGGCACGGACAGTGTTGGGTTCATCGCTGACATGCTGCTTGTCCAGAATGTCGTCATCAGCAACGAGGGCGCGAATGCCCTGCTCGGACCACTCTGGAGCCTTCCTCTCGAGATCCAGATGTATCTCCTCCTGCCGATGCTGTTCATATTCTTCCGTCCGATCCGGAACCTGCCCGCGCTCCTGACACTCTGGGGGCTTTCAGCTGGCCTCGCCATCGGGTCATACCTGGCGATGCAAGTGTTCGGGATGACCATCGCGTCGTTTTCCTGGGGCACTATCATCCTCCCGAAAATCCTCATCTTCGTGCCCTGCTTCCTGGCCGGTATCGTGGCCTATTCGTTGTGGACGCAAACAAGGGTGAGTATCCCTTTCCGCGCTCTTCCCGGGATGCTTGTCGCGATCGTCCTCCTCTACATTGCCGTATTCAACGCACCCGGAGGCGAGCACACAATCGATGTCCTGGGCATGGTCGTTTGCCTGGCGCTCGGGCTCCTGCTCCCAAGGTTGATGGAACCCACGAATGCCCGGCTCGAAGTCGTATGCGCCACCATTGCCAAATATTCGTATGGCATCTATCTCGTGCATGTTCCGTGTATCTGGCTGGGATTCGACGTCCTCGCCGATCAGAACCTGTTCGTCCAATGGATCATCTTCATATCGGCCACGGCATTCTTCTCCTTCAGCGTCTATCACCTCGTCGAGAAACCGTTCATCGGATTTGGGGCCAGGCTCGGCAAGAAATGGGTTATGGGCCAGGGTATCTCGGCACCTTCAATCCGCATCTGGCCCCGTCGCCTGAAATCGCCCGTCGTCACCGCAAAGACGATCGGCATGGAATCCGGTACCGATTCACGTAACTAACGCGTATTGGTAGCGGCCCGGATGAATGTGGTCATGGGGCCATTGACGTTAACGCTTCGCACACCTCACATTGCAATCGGTGGGGAACGCCACAACAAGGCGGGAAGGCCACACGGCATGCGCATCCTTCGAGTCCATAATCGATACCAGGAACGCGGCGGCGAGGATGTCTGCTTCGACGCCGAAGTCGAGCTGTTACGTGACTTCGGGGAGGATGTCAGCACGCTGATCGTGACCAACGACGATATCCCGGACAATCGCTCTCCGCTCGAGTCCATCAAATTGGCAGCATCCACGGTCTGGTCCCGATTCGGGTACGAGCGCGTTGATGCGGCGATTCGCGAGCACCGACCGGACGTCGTCCACTTCGACAACACCTTCCCGCTGCTCTCCCCTGCCGCCTATACGGCGTGCCGGAAGCATGGCGTGCCGGTGGTCCAGACCCTCCACAATTACCGTTTGCTCTGCCCTAACGCCGTGCTCTACCGGGATGGCCATACGTGTGAAGAATGCCTCGGCAAAGTGGCCCCGATCCCTGCCATCAAGCACGCCTGCTACCGGGATTCGCGCGCGCAGACGGGCGCGGTCGCGGCGATGATCACCGCGCACCGCATGCGGGGAACGTGGTCCCGCGACGTCGACCGGTACATCACCATGACGGCGTTCGAGCGCAACAAGTTCATCCAGGGCGGCTTCCCCGCAGACCGCATCGTCATCAAGCCACATTTTGTCCGCTCCGGGCCTCCACCACCCGCGAATGCGGAACGATCCGGCCTGCTGTACGTTGGCCGCCTAACCGAACCAAAGGGGCTCCTTACACTCATCAAGGCGTGGCAGAAGGTCCCGGCGATCCGCCTGACGATCGTCGGTGACGGCCCGATGACCGAAGAGACAGAAGCTGCTGCTCGTCAGTACCCCCTGCTCGACTATGTCGGGCGCAAGAGCAGCGACGAAATCCTCGAGTTGATGGCGCGGGCCGAGATGCTGGTCGCGCCAACCCAGATGTACGAGACGTTCGGGCGCGTCGCGATCGAAGCGTTCGCTCAGAGCACGCCGGTCCTCGCCGTCAACGATGGCGCAATCGGGGAAGTCGTAACGGATGGCGTCACCGGTCTCCACTTCCAGCCGGGCAACGTCGATGACCTGAGCCAGCGCATCCGGTGGGCGATCACCCATGGCGCGGAACTCCGCGAGATGGGACGGAATGCGCGAGAAGAATACGAGCGACGGTACACCCCGGAGACAAACTATAGCGAGCTGATGGACATCTACCGCGAGGTGACGAACTCTTCGCGAGGGTCACGACATATATCTCAGCCCGTCACGGGCGACTCGATCATCCTGGAGCAAAATGCATGAATATCCTGGTTACCGGCGGTGCCGGCTTCATCGGCAGCCATCTTACCGAAACCCTGCTGGCCCAGGGACATCGCGTGGTGGTCGCCGACAGCTTCCTAACCGGACGGTTCTCCAACCTGATCTCCGCCGAGCTACACGACCAACTCGAGATCGTGCAGCAGGATCTGACGGACGATTCCACTCCCGAATCGCTGCCAGGTCCCTTCGATCGCGTCTACAACCTCGCCTGCCCCGCCAGCCCACGCGGCTACGGCAAGTACCCGATCGAGACGTTGCTCGTCAGTTCGGTTGGGACGCTGAACGCTCTCAAGATCGCGCACCGGGACGGTGCCCGTTTCCTCCAGGCATCCACATCCGAGGTCTATGGTGATCCGGAAGTCCACCCCCAGGTCGAGACCTACTGGGGCAACGTCAACCCGAACGGCCCACGCGCCTGCTACGACGAAGGGAAGCGCTTCGCCGAGAGCCTGACGATGGAATACGTGCGCCGGCATAACCTCGATGCACGTATCTCCCGCATCTTCAATACGTATGGACCGCGGTCGCATCCACGTGATGGTCGCGTCGTCCCGAACTTCTGCGTGCAGGCGATCCGTGGGGACGACATCACAATCTACGGTGACGGCACGCAGACCCGCTCGTTCTGCTATGTCGACGATCTGGTGCGCGGGCTGATGCTGCTCATGGAAACCGACAACATCACCGGAGAGGTGGTCAACCTCGGCAATCCTTACGAATTCACGATGCTGGAATTGGCCAACGAGATCCTGTCCATCACCGGGTCGGAGTCCCGCCTCGTTTTCGAGCCGCTGCCGACCGATGATCCGACCCGGCGGCGGCCTAACATCGACAAGGCAAAACGGCTCCTCGACTGGGAACCGACAGTCCCGCTCGCCGAGGGCCTGGTCCCGACCATCGCCTACTTCAGGGAAGCACTCGTTCGAGTCTAGCCAGAGCATGCCAGGCTGAAAGAGAAACGGGCCGGAGACGAATGTCTCCGGCCCGTTGTCGATGAACCCGATCCATCAGTCGAAATGCTTTTCGGAGGCACCAGGGTTATTCGCCCCGTGAGCGTTCCACCCCGTCCGGGCCCGACAGGACGTTCAGTTGAGCAGGAGTGTCGTCCCGAAACGGCCGGCAGACCGTCGATCCGCCACCGGCAAAACAGCCGCCTTCGTCTCACCTTTGACGGCTGACGATTCCTCACCCGGGGCGCCGTGACATTCCGTGCTGCCGCTATCGGAAAACACCTGCCCGTCGATCGCCAGGAACGTCCATTCATACCGGTCCGGATAGAGAGTGACCTGAAGTACGCCGTGCGCTTCCGTGCCACGGACCTCGCTGTTCGGCGCGATCTCCCCGATCCGTCGGAAGCGGGCACCGCCAGTACTCACCGTGAACTGCCGGATGCCGTATTCCAGATCCTCTTCACCCTCAGGATTCTGCGGCGCGAACCGCTCATAGATGTGCTCGTGCCCGTTCAGGACCAGATCGGCGCCATGCTCATACAGCGCATCCCACGCTGGTGCCACCCGCGACGATCCGCCGTGACCGGTGCTGGAGCTGAAGCGTGAGTGGTGGAAGTACGCGACCGTGCAGGTCGCATCGCTAGCCTCGAGCTCCTCCCGAAGCCAGGTTTCCTGCGGCGAACCGGGCTCCATATCGATATTGCTGTTCAGGACGATCACCTGCCACTCACCAAGCTCGTAGCTGTAATAGCCTTCTCCCGGTGTCCCCGCGGCGTCGCCGAAATATTCGAAGTACGGTTCCGCATCCGGGGTGTGATACTCATGGTTTCCGGGAGTAGGCTTCGTCCGGTCCTTGTGACGTCCCCACGTGGGATCGTAGCAGTCGGTGAACTCTTCCATGAGTCCGTCCCGCTGAACGTTATCGCCCAGCGCCGCAACGGTGCCGGGCCGATCATCGAGAATCCGGGCAGTGTATTCGTCTTCTTCCCAGTCGCAGGTCGAGATATCTCCGGCCGCCAGGAGGATCGCCACATCGTCGTCGGTCGCTATCGCCGAGGTCTCTCCCGACGAGATCTCGACGACGAGCTGGGGAGTATTTTCTTCCGCTTCTCGGGTCTGAAGGTCGATCCCGTCGTTGTCCTCGGGGATCAACGCGAACGTGTACAGGCCGTCTTCCCGCACAGCGTTGGTCACGTCGTATTCCAGCCAGGTTCCCTCTTCTATTCCCGCGTGATTCGAGACAAGCGAGTCCACCGCCGGCCGGTTTACCCATGTCAGCTCGTCCTCTGTCCAGAACGTATTGGGCGAGTACCATAGCTCCGGAGCATCATCCGTCCCGTTCACTACCCACAATCGTAAGGTCGCGCGCTCGACCTCACCGTCG
>DATGPC010000209.1:0-8023 GCA_035305265.1 Thermomicrobiales bacterium
CGGCGCTGGCCGTCGCGGTGGCCGCTGGCGCGGATCGTCGGGGAGGAAATCGTACTCCCCTCCCCGGCTCGGCCGACTCGTCCCGCCACGCGGCATCGACGACGGATCATCGATCACGATATCGTCGCCAGCCGGTCGGTCATAACCCCGCTCCGTCGCCTGGGACGGGCGCTGCTGCCGGCGCGTCGGCGGCGGGGGAATGGTCGGCGGAGGCGGCATCTGCGGTTCATCCTCGAACCGCCGTCCGGTCGGGGGTGAGGTGGGCATGTCCCGCCGCGGCTCCGGACGTCGTTGTGGCGGCGACTGGCGCGGCTGGGTTGGCCGCTGCTGTGGTGCCCGTGCAGGTCGCTCCGGTGGTGGAGCCTGCCGACGGCGCGGCTCAGGGAATTCCGGCTCGTCCGACCACTCCTCTTCGAAGAACTCTTCCTGCACCGGCTCCGGTCGACGGCGTCGCGGCTCATCGATGCGAGGCTGTCGCTGCCGGCCCGGTTCCCGCTGGGGCGTCCGGCGCTGACCGGTTGGCGTCCGGCGGCGAGGCTCGTCCACGAAATCGAGATCGCTCACGGGCGGCTCACCGGCGCTGGCAGGTGTAGCACCGGGGTCCTCATCCAGTGCGCCCGGCGCTCTCCGGAAGATCTGGTAGAGGATAATCGAGCCGAAGGTGCCGAGCGCGATACCGTTGAGATCGAAGTTGCCCAGCGACCAGGTCAGGTCGGACGCGCCGACGATCAGCGTCACCGCCGCGATAAAGAGATTGATGCCCTTAGAGAAATCGACACGGTTGTCGATCCAGATACGGATACCGGCCGCGGCGATCAAACCGAAGAGGACGATGGACACACCGCCGAGGACGCCGAGGGGGATCGAGTTGATCAGCGCGCCGAATTTCGGCGAGAAGCCGAGGAGCAGGGCGACGCCGGAGGCGACGATGAAGATCGCGGTCGAGAAGACGCGCGTTACGGCCATCACGCCAATATTCTCGGCGTAGGTGGTCACACCGGTACCGCCACCGAGGCCGGATACGGTGGTCGCGACACCGTCACCGATGAATCCACGCCCGAGGTACGGCATGAGGTTTCGGCGGGTCATCTCGGAGACGGCCTTGATGTGCCCGGTGTTCTCCGCCACAAGCACGATCGCGACCGGCGCGATCAGCCCGATGGCGCTGCCGTCAAATGACGGTGTGCGGAAGTCTGGCAAGCCGAACAGCGCGGCGTCGTTGACCGGGCCGAATTCCACCCCGGACACATTCCAGCCCAGGATCTCGCGCCCCTCACCGCTCGTGCCACCCAGGATCACCGCCAACAGGTACCCCACGACGGTTCCGAGAAGAATCGGCAACCGGCCGATGAGGCCCTTGCCGAGCAGCGCGATCGCGAGGATGGCGAGGATAGTCAGCAAGGCGAGGCCGATATCCGCCTGCGCCATGCCCCGGGCCTCGTCGGCGAGGTTCAGTCCGATGATCGCGACGACGCCACCGGTCACGATCGGCGGCATCAGGTTGTCGATCCACTCGGAGCCGAAGATATGAACCAGGAACCCGATGAGCGTGTAGATGACACCACAGATGACGATGCCGCCTAACGCCTTCGGTATCTCCGGCGAGTCGGCCAATCCACCGGTAATCGCCACGACAGGCGCGATGAACGCGAAGCTCGAGCCAAGGTAGCTCGGGATCTTCCCGCCGGTGATGATGAAGAAGATGATCGTCCCGATACCGGAGAAAAGGATGGCGACGTTCGGGTCGAACCCCATGAGGATTGGGGCCAGCACCGTCGAACCGAACATGGCCAGCACGTGCTGCAATCCCATGACGGCGGTCTCGCCCCAGGGGAGCCGCTCATCCGGCGCGATCATGCCAGACCGTTTCTCGCGCCAACTAAAGAGTCCGAGGAACCAGTCCTGTATGGCCCTCGTGTCCAGTTGCTGCATCCTGAATCGCCTCCCCCTCTGTGTCTTCCCTGGGCGCATGCCTCTATGCTCCCGATATTGTGACGTGTAAAGAGTGTACTTACAATATGTGCCAGATTGACACGCACGGGAAACGGGGCATCGATTTTCGATGCCCCGTTTCCCTACTTCTCATGTGGTGCCAATCAGGCGCGGCTGAGCGCGCGCTCCGGTGCGACGACGAAGTGCTTCCGCATCTGCTCGACCCCGTCGGCGATGCCCTCCCGCGGATGCGCCTTGCCCTCGAACTCGATGGAGACATAGCCGGAGTAGTTGATGCGCGACAACAGCTCGCTCACCCGGCCATAGTCGACGTCCGGCACGTTGTACCGTGACCCGCCGAGATAGACCTTTGCGTGCAGGATGGCGAGGTCGTCCATCAACACTTCCATCTCGGCATACTGGTCCTCGAGATGGAAGAAGTTGCCGGTATCCAGCACGTACTTCAGCCACGGCGAGTCGACGGCGTCATGGATCTTCTTGACGCCGGCCGCCGTGCCGGTTGGACCCCAGTGGTTCTCGAGGACGAGCGTCACGCCCTTCATGCCCGCGTACTCCGCCGCATAGCGAAGGCTGGTCACGATCCACTCGAAGCCCTGCTCTTCGGTGAAGCCCTCCACCGGCGGCTCCTCGCCACGATTCGCGGTCAGCTCGCCGAAATCGGTGATGGTGTTCCAGCGGCCACCGAGCACGCGGACGAACGGCGCGCCCAGCTGTACGGCCCAATCGATGTGCTCGATCAGCTGCATCAGGTCGTCGGCCCGCTCCTGCGGCGTGGTGCGGAGCGGATTGTTCGAGGCGGCGAGGGTTACCGGGCGAATACCACGCATCGCGGCGTACTGGTGGAGCTCTGCGAGCTTCTCTGGCGTCGTGATGCCGCTTTTCGTCAGGTGTTCGTTGAGGAACTCGATGCCGTCAACACCGAAATCGACACAATGATCGATCATCTGGTGCGCAGACGGAAGGTCGGATCCATCGGGACCACCGCCAAAACCAAGGAATGAGTAGGACGAAATTGCAATTTTCATGGCCACGGGACAGGTCCCCCTTCTGGGAAGTACAGCAGACGTCTCTCTCTTGCGCCCGACCTCTCTAGTTAGACCATCCCGAAGGCCCCGTTTCAATATACGATCGGTTACATTTTTAGGTATTCAGGGTACCGTTCGGAAAATTCCTCAATTGTCATACCGAAGAGAATCTCGTCATGAAACGCGCCACCCGTGTATGTGGCGCGACGACGGCGTCCCTCGAGTTGGAAGCCGAGACGCTCGTGGAGCTTCGCCGAGGACTCGTTGAAGGAGAACACGCCGACATCGCACTTCTGGTAGCGGCGTTCGAGGAAGTAGTACCGCAAGACGAGACAGATCGCGTCGGATGCGTAGCCCTTCCGGCGGGCCCCTTCCCGGATCGAAATACCATAGGAGAACCTGCCCACGCGAGGATCGCAATGGTGCGTGGAGATCGAGCCGACGAACTCCCCGGTGTCGAGTGCCTCGATCTCTAAGAAGAACTCATCGTCCCGGAAGCCCTGCTCCGACACCTCCCTGGCCCACTTCTCGGCTCGCGCGAGTGAGTTCGGCGGCATGATCGCGTCGAGGTTGCGATCGACATCCCGCTCCCGGTCCAGCTCGAAATGGCGCATGGCATCGGACGGCTCGAGCGCCCGAAGCCGGACCCGATGCCCTTCCCAATATCGCTTCACGTGACATGTCCTTAATGCAGTGCGGACAATGCCCGCACGGATGCGGGCGGGATTACCGTCCTGGCGACCTGGTGAGCAGCATCGAGATGACCTCGTCCGATGCGGCCACACCGGAGAGGTCGCCGACCGTCCCCTCTACCGAGACAAAGATCGCGACGCCGGCACTCCGGAGCTGGCAGGCGGTCGAGCCGCCCGGAATGGTGAGGACCGGAACGATACCCCCGGCTCGCAGGGCAACATCGCACCCGGCAGGGGGGGCCGCGTCCGTGTAGGCTGCCGACCCGATGCGATCCTTGTTCCAGTTGTCGATCATCGCCGCCTGGACCAGGCTGACAGCATCCCGGACCTGATTCGCGGGGATCGACCGGTCCGTCAGCGGCAGGACGATGAGTGTCACCCGGCTACCTTCCGGGCCAACATACACGGCGCCCAACCCTTCCGAAGGGAAGACGTCGGACGACATGGTCGCATCATTCTCCAGCAGCGTCGTCGCATCGCCGGTACGCAGCCGCGTCCATTCGGAGCCAAGGAAATCAGCATCGGGAACAAACGGCCGGAGGTCCTTGCCGACGGCCACCCGCCCGTTGTCATCGGGCGAGAGCGTCCCGGCGCTCATCCGGGCGTTTGTCACGGTCAGCCGGCCCTCCATCCCCATCGAGCGATGCCCCGGAACCGAGCAATAGAACGAGAATGTCGTTCCCGGCGCGATCGTATCCGGGATCTGCACGATGGCGACGTCTCCGGCGGGAATCGTCTCGTTGACGTTCCATTCATCGACCACGAAATGGTGCTCGATAACCCCGGAGTTGCGGATTTCGAGGAAGGATCCGGCCTGGACTTCCAACGACGCCGGCGAAAAAGAGAAATCGTCGTTGATCTCGATAACGGTTCGATCCTGGATGGAGGTGGCGACACCGACGTCGCGACCAGCCCCTGCCAACTGCTCCTCGGCGGGGATAACATGGATGATCCCGACCATCCCCTGGACCTGATCATCCCCTACTCCGCTATAAAATTCGACTTCCGCATCGATAGCTGCGTCTTCGGGAACTTGTACCTCGACCGGCTCGAGCGTCGGCAAGTTCACGTCGATGTTCCAGGCGTCGATGGTGAAGGTGTGGCGTTCGACGTCGCGATTGGTCACGATGATGACCTGGCCAGGGGAGACATAGATCGAATGATCGGACCAGCGGGCGTTCCCCACGGCATCGATCTCGATTGGTGGAAGCGATTCCTGGCTGCTATCGACCTGCCGGGCCTGGAGCGATCCAGGCGCGATGTAAGAGACCAGCAGGAGAAAGAGTGTGGACAGGGAGACCCACCGCAGTGCGCCTCCATGAGTCGATCTCGCGCCAGTTCGATACATCGGTATCCACCGTTGGATCACTAGGAATCCTGCAACCGCTGCAGCTTCAGGTAGGAGATTGCCATACGAATCGCGATCCTTGCCTCCTGCCGGGCGTGCTCGGGAATCCCCGGATCCGCGAGGAGCTGGACCAGCTCGGTGAGCATCGGGTCGTCCCAGAGCCCGGACCGGAATCCGGCGGACGCCAGCAAGGTGTCGCGATCGGTGACGGGCAGCACCATGGCATCGGCCAGCTGCAGGACGGTTGCCCGCTCGGGCAGCCGTGTGCCCTGCTCGAACCGGGTAATGGTACTCGGGTCGACGCCGGCGCGCTTGGCAAGATCCGCCTTGGTCAGGCCGCGAGCCTCTCGCAGCGACTCCAAAAGCACGGCAAATGAACGGCGTTCACCAGCGGCCTCTGGTGCTGCTGGAACCTGCCCGGACACCGCCGATTGCTCTTCGATATGGCTCTGGCTAAGTACCTGATCGTCCACCGCAGTCCTGTTCGCTACACCGTTTTCCTTCAATAGAATACAGGGTTTATCTTCCGCGCGTCAGACCCCGCCTGCTGCGCCTGGAATGTTATACTTTCGTTAATGAGAATGATTCTCAAATACGACCCTCCGGCTCGGGTATCGCGAATGTAGCCCGATGATGGAAGCGGGCGAGGATGATAACAGCGACCACACCACGAGAACAGAGCAAATCACGTCACGGCCAGGGCAGCCGGACCGGTATCGCCCGGTGGGTCGTGCACTGGCATCTCGCGATCCTTGCTGTCCTGGCGTGGGTGTTCACGGTTACCGGCCTCGTGATGGATCATGCGATCGGGGCGCCGGCCCTGGTCGTCACCGGGACGTACGTGCTCGCCTATCTCTGCGGCGGCACGCTGGCAACGAAAGATGCGATCGCGGACCTGCTCGATCGGCAGGTCAACGTCGATCTCCTGATGGTCCTGGCGGCAGCCGGCGCGGCCATCATCGGGAACTGGGCGGAAGGCGCGATCCTGCTCTCCCTCTTCTCCACCTCGAACGCGCTCGAGGAGTACTCGCTCGACCGCACCAAGAACGCCGTTCGCGCGCTGATGGACCTGACGCCCGAGACCGCGCTGGTCGAGCGCGACGGCGCGATGGTCACCATCCCGGTCGAGGACCTGGCATTGGGTGACACGATCGTCGTCCAGCCAGGGGAGCGCATCCCGGCGGACGCTGTCGTCATCCACGGAAGCTCCGCTGTGGACCAGGCCGCGATCACCGGCGAGTCGATTCCGGTCGAGAAGGGCGTCGATGACGAACTCTTCGCCGGAACAATCAACGGGACCGGTTCCCTCCATGCGCGGGTGACGAAGCTCTCCGGTGACTCCACCCTCGCCCGGATCGTCCGGCTCGTTGCCGATGCCCGCGAAGACAAGAGCGACATGCAGGAGTTCGCGGAGTCGTTCGAGGGGAAATACGCCGTTTTCGTCATCGTCTTCTCGGCGCTCGTCACCACCGTCCCGATACTGTTCGGCGTGGACGCCTACGACGCGTTCTACCGGGGAATGACCCTGCTGGTCGTGATGTCACCGTGCGCCCTGGTGATCTCGACGCCGGCCGCGACCCTCTCCGCATTGGCGAACGCGGCGCGCAAGGGCGTGCTGGTCAAGGGCGGCCGGGCGCTCGACCTTTTGAGCGGCGTCGATACCGTCGCGTTCGACAAAACCGGGACACTCACGATCGGGAAGCCGCAGTTGACCGACATCGTGACGCTGGACGGCGCTGACCCGAAGCGGCTGCTCGCGATAGTCGCGGCGGCGGAATCGCTCTCCGAGCACCCGATCGGAACGGCGATCGTCAGCGCGGCAAGGCGCGACGGGCTCGATCTGCCTCCTGCGTGGGATCTCGAGGCGCACGTCGGGCGGGGAATCACCGCGACCGTGGATAGTGAGCTGGTTGCGATCGGGAACGAGCGACTCTTCCGGGATCTCGACATCGCCGTTCCCCCGTCGGCAACCGAGCATTATCGACGGCTCGGAACCGAGGGAAAGTCGACCATGCTGGTCGGGACGCGGAATGGTGTGCAGGCCGTCATCGGCGTCGCGGACGTCGTGCGACCGCAGGTGGCTGAAACGATCCGGGCGCTGAAGGCAGCAGGAGTGCGGCGGACAGTGATGCTGACCGGCGACAACGAACGGGTCGCACACGCGATCGCGTCGAGCATCGGCCTCGATGAGGTGCGAGCCGACCTGATGCCGGAAGAGAAGCTGCAGATTATCGAAGAGATGAAGAAGGAAGGGCGCGTCGCGATGATCGGCGACGGGGTGAACGACGCCCCGGCGCTGGCGACGGCGCACGTCGGCATCGCGATGGGCGCGGCGGGGACGGACGTCGCGCTGGAGACGGCGGATGTCGTGCTCATGTCGGACGACCTGACGAAGCTCTCCTACTCCATCGGGTTGAGCCGGAAGATGCGGCGAATCATCCGCATGAACCTCGGCTTCTCGCTGACGGTGATCGCGGTGTTGGCGACTTCGACACTGCTGGTCGGCATCCCACTCCCGCTCGGCGTCGTGGGGCACGAAGGCAGCACCATCATCGTGGTGCTGAACGGATTGCGGCTGCTCGGGTATGGCAGCTCACTCGGGGACGTGATGCACCGGCGGGAGCCGGCGCGACCGGGCAGCGAGGTGGCGAGCTACGAAGTGACCGCGGCGTAAGCGAAGGCGGGAACATCGCGTCCGCCGGTACAGGTATCGCCCTCCGGACGATCGGGTCGACACGGGGTCGCCCCCTACACGATCTGCATTAACGCGAGAAAGAGGCCGGGCATCGTTGCCCGGCCTCTTCTTGTGTGGGGCAGTGGGACGGCGTTGTCCCGTTGAATTAGTCCGCGCTGACCTGCTCACCCTCGAGGCGCTGGAGTCGGATCGGCTCAAGCTTGCCTTCGACGTGGATCTCCGGCAGCCAGCCGAGCGCCTTCGGCATGTACCAATTCATGTCGCCGAGCAGCCGCATCGTCGCGGGGACGAGGATGGTCCGGATGAGGGT
>DATGPC010000210.1:0-8075 GCA_035305265.1 Thermomicrobiales bacterium
TATGTAATCCATGCAAATGAATGAATAGATGATGAATGAACGGGGGCACGGTCGATGATTACACGGGTCATCCTGATTGGATTCAGTGGCACCGGAAAGAGCACCACCGGCCGCCTGGTCGCGAGCGCGCTCGGGTGGTCTTTGGTGGATATGGACGACGAGATCGAGCGCCGCGAAGGGATGGCCATTCCCGACATCTTCGACCGGCATGGCGAAGCGTACTTCCGCGAACGGGAGGCAACGCTCTTAAGGGAGTGTCTGGAACGCACGCAGATCGTCGTCTCGACCGGAGGCGGAGCCGTCTGCACGGAAGAGGCGTGGGAGGCACTGCGGGCGGATCCGGGCACGTACGTCGTCGGTTTCGAGGCGTCGCCGGATGAAATCCAGCGCCGGATCGACCGGCACAAGAGCGAGGCCGCGCCCGGCGAGACCGCCCGGCGACCCATGCTCGACGCCGAAGACCCGCTCGAGCGGATTCGCGGATTGCTGGCGCGACGCGAGGCGTATTACCAGCGTGCCGATGTGACGATTCCGGTCGGCAACCGGCCTGCCGAGCGGACCGCCGCCGACATCACGGAACTGGTGCACCTCTCGACCGGGACGCCGTCGGAGGTCCGGCTGGAGTCGACCTCGTCGCCGTCGCGCATCCTGGTCAGGACGGGTGCGAGAGACGGCCTCCTGCACCTGTTGACGGAGCGATGGCCGAAGGCCCGCCGGGTTTGGGTGGCAGCTGACGAGCATGTCGGCGAGGAGCACCGGCCGTGGCTCGATGCCCTGGGCGAAGGGGGATTGACGGTATCCCGCTATTCCGTTCCGCCGGGCGAGGGCAGCAAGTCGCTCGCAGGGTTGTCTGGTCTGTACGACTGGATGATCGGCGGAGGTGTCGAGCGGAATGATGTGGCGATCGCGGTCGGTGGTGGCGTGACCGGGGACCTTGTGGGGTTTGCGGCCGCAACCACCTTGCGGGGGATCGGGCTGGTGCAGGTACCGACCACGCTGCTCTCGATGGTGGACAGTAGCGTCGGCGGCAAGACGGGGATTAACCACGCCGCCGGGAAGAACCTGATCGGCGCGTTCTACCAGCCGCCCCTCGTAATCGTGGACCCGGCGTTCCTCCAGACCCTGCCCCAGCGCGAGCTTCGTTCCGGGTTCGCGGAGGTGGTCAAGCATGCGGTGATCCAGGCGTCGACGCCGGGCGGGGAGGCCGGGTTCCTGCTCGATGTGCTGGAGCGGAATGCGGACGCGCTCCTGTGCCTCGAGGACCCGCTGATCTCATGGGTGATCCGCCAGAATATCTCGCTGAAGGCGTCCGTCGTGGAGGCTGACGAGAAGGAGTCGCATCTCCGCCAGATCCTGAACTTCGGCCACACTATCGGGCACGGGATCGAGGCGGCGGACTACTCGCTGCTGCATGGCGAGGCGGTGGCGGTCGGGATGGTCGCCGCGATGCAGATCGGTGTGGAGAAGGGGTTCGTTGACGCAACGATCCGGGACCGGCTCGTCCGGCTGCTGGAGGCGTTCGGGCTACCGACGGCCGCGTCGTTCGATCCACAGGTGGTGCGCGAGCGGATGTCGAGGGACAAGAAGAAGGCGAGTGGCGTGCAGCAATGGGTCATGCCGCGCGCGGCCGGAGGGGTGGAGATCCGCACGGATATCGCCGATGCGGAGATCGACCACGCTTTGGCCGCCGTCTCGCGTGCATAGGCAGCGTCAAGGGTCGCATGCTATCCTGACGCTCAGTGCATGCCTCGCTGCGCGTGGCTCGCATTGACCTGTGTCTATTCATGACACGTCTCGCCGGCCGGCCCTCCCGGCCAGGACGAGAAAGCTCCAATTGTCACGGACAGGAGTACATACAACGTGACACCAACCCCCAAGGTTGTGGTGAGTGCGTCCATCGCATACGACCACATCATGCACTTCGATGGGTCCTTCAAGGACCATATCCTCGAGGACAAGGCACACGTCATCTCCGTCAGCTTCCTGCTCGGTTCTTTGAAGCAGCAGCGTGGCGGCGTCGCGGGCAACATGGGCTACAACATGGCGCTGCTCGGCGTGCCGGTGGCGCTGGTTGGCGCGGTCGGCGGTGACTTCGGCCCGTACCGAACCGTGCTCGAAGAGCTCGGCGTGGACCTTTCCCACGTGGTCCAGAAGGACGAGGACTTCACCGCGACCGCGTACATGAACGCCGACAATCACGGCAACCAGATTGCGTCGTTCTACCCCGGCCCGGCGGCGGCATCCCAGGATGTCGATGTCACGAAGGTGTCCAGCACGGCGGAATACGGCATCGTGAGCGCCGGGGATCCGGTGGCGATGGTGCGTCACGCAGAGCAGATCGCAAGCTCGAGCAAGCTGGTCTGGGACCCGGCGTTCCAGATCGTGATCCTCTCAGGCGAGCAGCTGGCCCGTGGCCTCGAACTGGCCGAGATCGCGATGGGCAACGACTACGAGTTCGGCATGACCGAGCGGAAGACGGGCCTGTCGGTCGACGACATCAGCCGGACCACGCCACTGACCGTCGTGACCTATGGCGAGCAGGGATCCGAGATCCGGGCGAACGGGGAATCCTATCGAATCCCCGTGGCGCCACCGAAGACGTTCGCGGACCCGACCGGTGGCGGAGACGCCTACCGCGCCGGCCTGATGGCCGGTCTCTTGCTCAACAAGGACCTGCCGGTGGTCGGCCGCATGGCGGCACTGACGGCCACCCACGCGATCGAGTACCACGGTCCTCAGGAGCACAGCTTCACACGTGAATCGTTCGTCCAGCGCTTCGACGAGGCGTTCCCTGATTTCAAGGGCGCCTTGACGGTGGACGACCTCGAATCCCTGGCGCACTAGCCGCCAGGGGCAATCATCCCGTTGCGGTCGGTTGGCCGTTTCGAACAAGACAAGGCGGGCATCGCTACGGCGCCCGCGAGGAGCAAAGAGCGCATCATGGCTACCGAGACCCGAAACTTCGACATCAAGGATCCGTCACTTGCCGCTGCCGGTCACCGGCGCATCGCCTGGGCCGCCCGTGAAATGCCGGTCCTCGCCCAGATCCGGGATCGGTTCGCGCAGGAGAAGCCGTTCGACGGCGTTCGCATCACGGCCTGCGCGCACGTCACGACCGAGACCGCGAACCTGATCCTAGCGATGAAGGCGGGCGGCGCGGATACCGTGCTGTGCGCCTCGAACCCGTTGTCGACGCAGGACGACGTTGCCGCGGCGCTGGTCGACGAGGGTGTTCGCGTCTACGCCATCAAGGGCGAGGACAACGAGACCTACATGCGGCACATCCACGCTGCGATCCAGCACAACCCGCACATCATCGTCGATGACGGCGCGGACGTTGTGACCACGGTCCACCGGGAGTACGCGGGGCTGGCCGAGTCGGTGCTCGGCGCAACCGAGGAGACCACGACCGGCGTTATCCGCGAGCGGGCAATGGAGGCCGAGGGCGTCCTGAAGTTCCCGGTCATCGCGGTCAACGACGCTGACACCAAGCACTTCTTCGACAACCGCTACGGCACCGGGCAGAGCACGCTCGACGGCGTGCTGCGCGCGACCAACATCCTGCTCGCGGGCAAGACGGTCGTGGTTGCCGGCTACGGCTGGTGCGGCAAGGGCATCGCGATGCGGAGCCGTGGCCTCGGCGCCCATGTCGTCGTGACCGAGATCGACCCGATCCGCGCGCTCGAGGCGGCGATGGACGGCTTCATGGTGATGCCGATGGAGGAGGCTGTGCAGCACGCGGACCTCATCATTACCGCGACGGGCAACATCAACGTCGTCGACAAGCATCACTTCGAGACAATGAAGGACGGCGCGATGCTCGCCAATGCCGGTCACTTCAACTCCGAGATCAACCTCAAGGCCCTGGCCGAGATGTCGGGCGAAGGCGTCAAGACGCTGCGGCCGTTCGTCGAGGAGTACACCATCGGCGAGAAGGCCGTGATCGTGCTCGGTGAGGGGCGCCTGATCAACCTGGCTGCCGCCGAGGGGCACCCGGCCAGCGTGATGGACATGAGCTTCGCAAACCAGGCGATGGCCTCCGAGTACATCGTGAAGGAGGCGAAGAGCCTCGAGAACCGGGTGTACCGCGTGCCCGAGGAGATCGATCGCGAGATCGCGGCGCTGAAGCTGCAGGCGATGGGCGTGAACATCGACTCGCTGACGGACGAGCAGCACACCTACCTGAACTCCTGGCAGGGCGAGTAGTTGCCCGAACCGGCCACCGCATCCCACGGTGGCCGGGCTCGTTTTTCATCGCGTTCCGGGAGCGCACATCTCCCCGAGGGAGCACACATGGGCATCACCTTCGACACATCTTCACACCTTCTGTTCACCTCCGAGTCGGTGACAGAGGGCCATCCGGACAAGGTCTGCGACCAAATCTCGGACGCGGTGCTTGACGCGATCCTCGCTGAAGATCCGGATGCCCGCGTCGCCTGCGAGACATCCACGACCACCGGCCTCGTCCTCGTTTTTGGTGAGATCACGACGAGCACCTACGTCGACGTGCAGTCGATCGTCCGCCAGGTCGTGTCCGACATCGGCTACAACCACTCCAGCCATGGCTTCGACTCCAGCCAGGCCGGCGTCATCGTCGCGATCAAGGAGCAGAGCCCGGATATCGCGGGCGGCGTCGACCGGGCATTCGAGGTCCGCGACAACGGCAAGGCTGACAAGTACGACATCACCGGCGCTGGCGACCAGGGCATGATGATCGGGTACGCCGCGAACGAAACGCCGGAGCTCATGCCGCTGCCGATCTCGCTGGCGCACAAGGTTGCCCGGCGGCTGTCCGAGGTCCGCAAGAACGGCGAAGTGCCGTACCTGCTGCCGGACGGCAAGAGCCAGATCACCGTCGAATATGCCAATGGCAAGCCGGTGCGCGTCGAGACAGTGGTCGTCTCGAGCCAGCACCTCCCGGAGGCCACCAACGAGGAGATCTACGAGGACATCCTCGAGAAGGTCATCAAGCGGGTGATCCCGGCGGAGCTGCTGGACGAGGACACGAAGTACTACATCAATCCGAGCGGGCGTTTCGTCATCGGTGGCCCGATGTCGGACGCGGGCCTGACGGGACGCAAGATCATCGTCGATACGTACGGCGGGATGGCTCGCCACGGAGGAGGCGCGTTCTCGGGCAAGGATCCGACAAAGGTCGACCGCTCGGCGGCCTATGCGGCGCGCTACGTGGCCAAGAACGTGGTCGCGGCGGGACTGGCGGACCGGTTCGAGCTGCAGATCTCCTACGCCATCGGCATGTCGCACCCGACGTCGGTGATGTGCGAGACGTTCGGGACGGGCAAGGTCTCGGACGACGTGATCGAAAAGCTGGTCCGGGAGCATTTCGACCTGCGCCCGGCCGCGATCATCGATCACCTGGACTTGCAGCGGCCGATCTATCGCCAGACGGCCACCTACGGCCACTTCGGCCGCGAGGACCTCGACCTTCCGTGGGAGAAGACGGACAAGGCGGAGATCCTGGCCAAGGCTGCGGGGCTTCGCTAGGCACGACTTCAGGCACTGGGCCGACGGGCCAGGGGGTGATCGCCCCCTGGCCCGTTCCCATTCCCGGTTTTCATCGTAGAATCGATACTGTCACGAGTCGACGTGGCCCGGCGACCCATCGCCCGGCATTTCTATGGACTGCCAGCGCATATGAAGTTAGTTATCAGCATTGTCCAGGACTATGATTGCGATAAATTACTGCGAGCCATCGTCGAAAAAGGCTTTCGGGCGACGAAGATCTCCAGCGTTGGCGGGTTCCTCCGGACGGGGAACGCGACCGTGATCATGGCGATGCATGCGGAGCAGGTGCCGCAGGCGGTCGGGATCATTCGAGATACGTGCAGGTCACGCGTCGAGGTGAAGATCGAGCCGGAAATGTCCGAGTTCATGGACTGGTTCCCGGCTGGCGTGCATGACGTCACAGTGGGCGGGGCGGTGGTCTTCGTGCTTCCGATGTCCCGGATGGTGCGCATCGAGGACGGCAAGGTGGTGGACCTGTGAGGGATCGAATGCGCCGGTACTGGCAGGGGCTGTTGATCGCCGCCGCGGTCTCTTACGGTCAGCTGCAGGATTCCGGGATCACGGACGTGCGCGCGGCACAGAGCCATCCGTACGTATGGATGCTGCCGGACGCACCGCAGGGATTCCATCCTGGCGAGCATGTCGGGCGGTCGGTGTTGACGATGCCGCTGGATATCCCGCAGGACCGGTCGCTGAATTAGCGTCGATCGGGCCGGGATGGCGTCGGTTCCTCCCTGTACATATGAACCGGGCATAGAAAAACCGGGCGTCGCAGCCTCGCGACGTCCGGTTTTCCGTTTGACGGATGCCCGGGTTAAAGCACCTCGTCAGAGACGGATGAATACCGTTGTTCGTCGTTCAGCATCTTTCCGAGAATGAGCTGCGTGGCCATGATGTGGCTGCAGGTGTCCTCCCCGAGCACGCGGCTCTGGAAGGTGTGGCACGAGCAGTCCCAACCGTCAGGGGTGAGCCGGACGTGGTACTGATCGTTGTCGCCACTGATCGTGGCGTCGAATACATTGACCCTGATGCGTTCGGGCTCGTTGGCATAGCGGTGGGCTTTCTCGATCTTGCCGATCATGCTGGAGTTCATGGCGTTTCCGCTCCTTTTCCTCTGCGCCGTTGGGGCGCTACAACCCTCCGAATGCCACATGCCGGCGGGTACAAAAAGACCGCTCGGGGAGAATCCCCGGCGGCGGAGTACCTGATGGATCACATTCACTTTTCGTGGGCTGATCCATTGGCTCGTCCCTTCCGGACTTCGTGACGCGTCCGCGCCCGTCGGATCATGTGTTACCGGGAGTATAGCAAGTCCGTACGCCGTTGGACACCTCTTCTTGACGGAACGAGAGAGAAAAAGAGAGGCGCTTCCCACAGCGGGAAGCGCCTCTCTGTGTACCGCGTCAGATGCGGCTACATGGCGTCTTCATCGTCATCGCTGATGACGGACTCGTCGATGTAGGCGCTGGCGTCCTCTTCGGCGTCATCGTCGGCTTCGTCCGCCTCCTCGTCGTCGTCCTTGACGAGCTCTTCGTCCTCTTCGTCGCCGAAGTCGAAGTCGCCTTCCTCACGCAGGAAGAGCTGCTCGCGCTCGCGCATGAGATCCTGCGAGGCGAATTCCTGGCGCGGGAAGGTGAGGACGTTTTCGCTGCCTTCGGGGCGATTGGTCTCGCGGATGATGACGCGAAGGCTCTGGGCGGCCATGCCGAGCGCAAAGGCCTCGAACTCGTGGCCGGCTTCCATCAGGCGGGCGATGCGGCCGCCGATGCGAAGCTCGATCTCGCCGAGCCGGACACCCTGTTCGGTGCGCACCACGGCGCGACCGTCCTCGATGGAGATCATGACCTTGTCGCCGGGCGAAACTGCTGCCAGCACGGCCGGATCGGCGGCGTCGGCGAGCTCGTCGATCCATGTCTTGCCGGTCTCGGCGACGAAGACCGCCGCGCGCGGGATCTTGGAGACGGCATCTTCGCTGGTTGCCTGGGGAGACTCGGAGCTGTTGTACAGCGTCTCCAGGCGCTGGAGGTTGCGCCGGGCGATCATGTTGGCCGGGTCGGCCTTGAGTGCCTCGGAATAGGCTTCGCGCGCCTCGGTGTACTGGCCAAGCTCGATGTAGGCGCGGCCCTTGCGGTTCAGCGCGTCCGCATTGCGCGGAAAGCGGGCAAGAAGCTCGTCATTGAGACGGAGGGCGTCTTCCCAGCGGCTCTCGAGCGATGCGTCGAGCGCCTCGCGGATCATCTGCTTCTTGGTCTTCGGTTTCTGTCGTGTGTTGGCCAACGTATTTCCTTTCAGGATTGAAGTCGCATGTGTGCCCGTCATCGGGCGGTGTTGTGAGTGACGTCTAGCTCGGGTTGCCTACCGCGCGGCCCATCAGGAACCACGGGCTGGTCTTCGTAATCTCGACATCGACGAGCTTGCCGGTCAGGTCGCGCTCGTCGTCGAAGTGAACGAGGGTGTTGCCTCGGGTGCGGCCGGTCCAGCGACCGCGCTGCTTGCCTTCGACGAGGACCTCGTACACGTCCCCGAGACGGCGGCCGTTGATCTCCGTC
>DATGPC010000211.1:0-2595 GCA_035305265.1 Thermomicrobiales bacterium
GCCATCATCACGACCGCGACGCCTGCCATGGAGACCGCGAGGCCGGATGCGCGTGCGGTGCCGGGTCGCTCCCCGAGGAGCAGGATGGCCATGCCGACCGTCAGCACCGGCGTTGCGGCGCCGATGAGCGCGGTGGTCGTCGCGTCGGCAAAGAGCAACCCGACGTTCTGGCAGGCGCAGAAGAGTGCGACGCCCGTCAGCCCGAGCAGCGCGGGCGTCCGCCCCATTGCCATGCCCTGACCCCGCCGGGCGAGGATCATCCGGAGGATCAGCAAGGCGATCGCGACCCGAACGCTCGCCAGGAGCAGCGGCGTCATGCCGTCGAGCGCCGCCTTGCTCGCTGCCGCCGATCCGGCCCACAGCACGTTCGCTCCGGCGAGCGCGAGAGCCGCCAGCGTGCCCGCCGGCACGGCAACGCCGCTGCGCAGCTCCGTATTCGTGCAGGTCCCGTGAGCAGTGGTGGAGTGGACGACCATGATGCAACCTGTCGGGTAGGACGGCGGATTCGTCGCCTCCTACAGTGCCGAAGCATGACGATAGGTACATCGGCAGGAATATCCCAATTTGCATATAGGCGAGACCGTCGATGGGTAGGAATTGCCCACCGCACCCGTTGCCTGCAGACAAGGGCGATCCCGAGCCCAATGGGTAGTAAGGGGTCGTTCCTTCCCCGCCATCACCTCTGGCATCCCGTAGGGGCGGACCCCGTGTCCGCCCACCCCGCGCCAAAAGTCCTCGTCATCCTGGGCGGAGCGAAGGACCCCGCAGCTGCGAGCGACGCGAAGCGATGCAGCCGGCAACCCGCTCCGCCATGAACCAATGCGCCTCGCAGCCCCGGCCCTGTCTCCCTATACCTGGCCATCCTGGCCGCCTTGAATCGTCACCACCCATACACGCCAAGACGCCAGGTTTCCCCTATACACGGAAACTTGGCGCCTTGACGCCTTGCCTCTCATCCTGTTCGCTCCCCGTCCCGAAGCATCACCATCCAAGATGCCCAGGTTTCCCCTATACACCGAAACTTGGGCATCTTGAATTACATGTATTAATACGAGTCCCTATCCGGTACGCGCATTGAGCATGATCATGATCACCTTCAGGGCAGCGGAAGAGGGTGCGCGACAGTTCGCGCACCCTCTTCCGTAATGCCTCATACGATGACGATGAAAAGCTTCAGCCCTCCGGCGTTGCTTCCGGCGTGGGCCCACCTGCCGCCAGGTACTGGCTGAACCAGTCGAGCGTGTCCTGCCAGGCCACTAACGCCTGCTCCTCGTTGTAGCGCTGCCCGGTGTCGTTGTGGAAGGCATGCTGGGTGTCCGGGTAGACCTTGATCTCGTAGGTCACGCCCGCCTCCTGCAGCGCCGCCTCCAGTTCGTCGCGCCCCTCATTCGCGAAGTCGTCCGGATCGTCGGAGTAGATGCCGAGGACCGCCGCCGAGATGTTCGGCACGTCCTCCAGCGGCGGAGGCGGTCCATACCAGGCGACCGCTGCCTTCAGCTCCGGAATCTGCGTCGCCGCGCGCCAGGTGATCCCGCCGCCGAAGCAGAACCCGGTCATCCCGACGCGCTCGAGGTCGGCCTCGCCGCTCGTCCCGTAGTGGGTGAGCACCGCCTGGAAATCGGCCACGTGGCGATTCATGTCGCCCTCGGTCAGCAGCGCCGGGATCTCGGACGGATCCTCGATCGCGTCGGTGCCGCCTTCGCGGCTGAGCAGGTCGACCGCCAGCGCCAGGTAACCCTCGACCGCAAAGCGGCGGGCGACGTCGCGAATATGCTCGGTCAGGCCCCGGTTCTCGTGGCAGATCAGGATCAGCGGCAGCTTCTCTCCCAGCTGGTCCATCGGCAACGCCTGGTAACCGGTGACCTGCGCTTCGTCCGCGCCTACGAACGTCACGTTCGTTGCGAACACCCGTGGGTCGTTCTCGGCAACCGTCAGCGGGCTCTTCGGCTCCATCGAGGCTGACGGCGATGCGGCGGGAGAGGCATCCTGGGCAGCGGCGGCCCTGACGCCGAGCGACGTCAGCACGGTCGCGGCCGCGCCGACGCCCCCGGTGATATGGAGCACGCGGCTGACCATGTCCCGCCGGGACATCAGGCCGTCCTCGTAATCCTCGACGAATTCATGCACCAGGTAGCGCTGCATGGGCGTGAGCTGATCCAGCGGGGACATCTCGAGCTCCTTCCAATCAGGTGACCTGCAATCGTCATGGGACCCACAGCCTCCACGCATCGAAGGGAAGCCAACGAACGAGTGGTAGTCGTCCTGAAGAGAAGGGTGCCCATTCGAGCATGGAAGTGGCTGAACGGATTCCAGACTGCCAGCCGGCCCAAACCATGTCAAGGCCGGGGCGTCGTTGCCGGGGCCAGCTCTCGATGGGCTCTAGTTCTCCGGGGCGATCTCCGGGCGCCGCCGCCACGCCGGGTTTGCATGCTCGAAAGCCAGCGCGAACCGGAGCAGGTCTACCTCACCAAGCGGACGTCCGACGAGCTGGATCCCGACCGGCAACCCGTCATCCGTGAACCCGCACGGCACCGAGATCGCCGGAAGCGTCGTCGCGGAGACGTACCAGCAGGACCGCATCCAGCCGAGATAGTC
>DATGPC010000212.1:0-13254 GCA_035305265.1 Thermomicrobiales bacterium
TGGACCGCCAGCGACCACGACATGCTCGACGGCAGCCGCTGGACGCCCATCGACGGCCGGGAGATCACCGGGTTCGTCGTTCGCACGATCCGCCGTGGCCAGACCGTCTACGACGCCGAGCGCCACGACGAGCCACTGCTCGCAGCGGGAAGCGGCCTGTTGCTGAACCGCGCCGGGTAAAGACGGCGCGACGCAAAACAGGGAGGCCATTGCGGCCAATTCGCGCCCCTCAACACGCGTGGCTCGGCCGCAAGACCTCCCCTACATCAGATTGATTGCGTTGTAGGGGACGTCTTGGCCGCGCCGCAGAACGCTTTCCCGAGGCGTCGATCGCATGGCCAATGGCGTCCCGTTCGGCGCGGCAGACTCATGACAGGAGCGGATATACCCGGGCGGGACGACAGCGACTCGGTTCATATCGCGGCCCGTGGTCGCAAGTCGTCCTCTACGGATCAATCTTGTGAGTCCTCCTCAGCCGCCGTGCCACGATCAGCTGGCAAAACGACGCGAAACGTCGTGCCCTCTCCCGGTTCGCTCTCCACCTCGATCGTGCCGCCGTGGCGCTCCACGAGCTGCTTCGCGATCGCCAGGCCAAGTCCGCTGCCGGGTTCTGTACGAGAGGACTCCGCGCGGTAGAAGCGGTCGAAGAGGTGCGGAATATGGTGCGCCGCGATCCCCTGGCCATGATCCGTCACGGCAATCGCTGCCCCGTCCTTGCCTGATGCGACCGATACCTCGATCGGACGATCCGACCCGCCATACTTCACTGCGTTATCCAGCAGGATGGCAACGACCTGTCGCAGCATGCCCCGGTCACCGGTGACGGCAACGGGTTCGTCCGGCACGGTGACCTCGATCTCCGCGCTCTCCGCGCGCGCCGCCCGGGCTGCGTCCTCCGCCAACTCGCGTAGATCGACCAGCTCCGGGTTCATCGCCGGCAGTTCATCGCCGCGCGCCAGGAGCAGCAGCGACTCCACCAGGCCATGCATGCGCTCGGCCTCCTGCTCGACGGCATCGACACCCTCCCGGGCGATTTCGGGATTCTCGAGACCCCACGACCGCAGCATCCGCGTATAGCCGAGGATCGACGTCAAGGGCGTGCGCAGCTCATGGCTCGCATCGGCGACGAAGCGGCGCTGCTCCTCCAGCGCGCGGTCGCGATCGCGGAAGGCGACCTCCAGCCGCGCCAGCAATTCATTGATCGCAATCGAAAGCTGGCCCAGCTCATCGCGCGGGTTCTCGACCGGCAAGCGGCGCGAGAGGTCGCTCGCGGTAATCTCTCGGGCGCTGGATGTGATGTGCGCGACCGGGGCCAGCGACGAGCGAACGAGGATCCACGACACGATCGACATCGCGATCAGCACAACGATCCCGACCCCGGCAACCGCGACCGGCACGATCCAGATCGCCTCATCGCCAATCGACGCAACCGACATCGACGCGACGACGACCCGCGCATCGTAATCGTTTTCGTCCACCGGAACGGCGACCGTCACCGATCCGTCGTCGACCCTGGAAGATCGCGGATCGCGCGATTGCATCGTCCCGGTGCGCAGGGCATCGCTCCAGATCGCATCGGGATGGACGCTGCCTGGCTCCCCGGCGTATCCGATCTGGGACAGGATGATCCCGTTCTCGTCCAGCACAGCGATCGTCGCGCCGCTGCACCCCTCCGGCAGGTCAGCGGGCGAGAGCGAGCCGGTGCCGCGGGCCTGGGATTCTCCCGACCAGGCGCATTCCGTGACACGCGATTCGAGCTGGTCCAGCTGCATCGTGCCCTGCACGGCGAACATCGCCAGGATGAGCCCGAGGGTGATGACGGTCAGCGTGACGGTAAAAAAGAGCGTCAGCCGCCATCGGATCGGCAATCTACGCATGATTGGAGTCCCTGAGGGAGAAGCCAACGCCTCTCACGGTCTGGATGAGGCGCGGCTCGCCGGGACCATCGATCTTCTTGCGCAGGTATCCGATGTAGACATCGATGACATTCGGCTCGACATCCGGCCGCTCGCTCCAAACATGATCGAGGATCTGCGCCCGGCTGAGGACGGTCCTCGCGTTCCGGGCGAGGTACGCCAACAGGTCGAATTCACGAGCCGTCAGGTCGATCGTCCGGTCGCCACGACGGACCTCGCGCGCGTCGAGATCGATCATCAGGTCGCCGACCATGATGACGCGGACCGGATCGGCCCGGCGAAGGACGGCGCGGATGCGGGCGACCAGCTCGTCGACGTTGAAGGGCTTCGTCAAGTAGTCGTCGGCCCCGACCTCGAGGTTCCGGATCTTGTCGCGATCGGCATCCCGCGCGGTCAGCATGATCACCGGCGTCCGGATCCCCTCACGCCGCAGCGTCGCCAGCATCCGCTCGCCATCCATTCCCGGCAGGAGGATATCGAGCAGGATCACATCATGGCGACGCTGGCAGGCGAAGTCATACCCATCGGTCCCGTTCTGGGCGACATCGACGTGAAATCCGCGATGTGTCAGCTCCAGCTGGAGCAATCGCGAGATCGACGGATCATCCTCCACCACCAGCGCGCGAATCGACTGGCTCATGCGCTGGCGCTCCTTTCTCCTTCGTCACCTTGACCGCAACGAGTAGCCCCGTCAATGCGACCGCCGAGCCAACGACGCCGTCGAGCACGAAGTGGTTCGCCGTCAGGATCGTGGCGACCCACATCAGGAACGGCATCGCCACCGCGAAGGTCCTCCACGCGACGTGCCGCGTCGTCCGCCAGATCGCGATCCCCATCAACAGGTTCCAGCCGACGTGGAGACTGGGCATCGCCGCGTACTGGTTCGTGAACGCCGGCGGCTGCAGCACCCGGTACGAGGACGTATCCCGCATGACGGTATCCACGAATCCCAGCTCGGGCAAGAACCGGGGCGGGGCCATCGGGTAAAGCGCGAAGAAAACGAACCCGATGAGTCCGGAGATCACCATCGCCGTCCGCATGGTGCGGAACTGGTGCGGATGTTTCCAGAGCAGCCATCCAAGCGTCAGGGCGATGACCGGCCAGTGACCATAGATATAGATGCTGTTCATCGCATCCATCAGCCCCGGCACGTCGTGCGCCCAGCGCTGGAGGTCGGCTTCCCATGCGATGCCGAGCCAGCGTTCGAGGCGCAGCAGGTCGTGGGCGTGCTCGAAGGCGCGGTCGACCGAGGTGCTCATCAGGCCGCGAACGAAGAAGTAGGTGAAGACCGCGAAGAGGACGATCAGTGTCTCGCGCGAGCCCTTCACGACCTGCTTCAGCGTCCCGGCAGAAGCGGACGGCATCGTCCATCGTGGCCGGGACGGGCGTTCCGTCGTCGGTTGATAGGTCCGCACACGCGGATAGGAAAGAGGGTCGGATCGGTGTGGCTGCGTGCTCATCTAGTCCGCCTGTGGATCGTGGACGACGTTCAGTGGCGGCAGATCGACATCGATCCGTCGCCGTGGGCCCTGGTGTCACCAGTGTGATGACGATCCTCGTCATTCTTAACGACGATCTATGACGAAATTGTTGCATCGTGAGACTCATTTCCCGAACGACGGTACCGGGGGTTTGCGATTACCGGTTAGCCCCCAATTGGGACGCTCCCGATCCGATTCGAGCGTGACGGCGCAAGCTCGAGGCGAACGGCCGGAAATCGGGTTTGGGCACGAGCGAGTCGCCCCGCGAAACCGTGCCGCGCCTGGTCACCCCGCGTCTTCCCGGAGCCGGCCGAAAACGGACGGACCCAACACCGCGCCAACCAGGCCGGACCCGATCGCAATGAACCGGGCGGCATCCTCGAACCCGAGGACGAAGGCGACGAATGCGGCGAGGATGATGCCGATCAGGTAGCCGACGATGAGTCCCATCAGGACATTGATCATGGTGTTCATGCGTTTTCCTTTCCGGAAGCGCGTCCATGCCGCGCCTGGTCGAGCGATGCCCGGAAGATCCAGGAGCCGAGCAGGAGCAGGAAGGTGCCGTTGAGCGGGTGGAACGCCTTCGCCACGCCGTTGTCAACACTGATGAAGGCGTACTGGGCCATGAAGAGGACGAAGAGCATCAGTGTCCCGATCAGCAAGCTCCGGCTGGTCTTCCCGAGCACGGCGGGGATCCACATCACGTACGGCAAGAATCCAAGGATGTGACCGAGGTTCTTGTGATCCTGCCAGCGCGCTCCGTCCTCGAACATGCTGAGACCGACGAGGAAGAACTGGGCGAATGCCCCGATGGTGAACACCGCGGCCAGCGCCACCAGGGTCCACCGGGCGCCGACGACCAGTCCGGAGCGGTTCGGCTTCGAGGCATTCGGGGTGATATCGGACGGTGTTGTTACATGTGTCATCTGCAATCTCCGGTAGCTGGGAGCGGATCGAGGGAGTGGGTGCCGATCTGTCGGGATCGACACCCACCAGGGTCAATGTTGTGGCGCCCGCCACTCCTGGGACACCGGGCTACCGGAGGATTCCACGTGGACGTTATGCCCCGCCTGGATGGCATCAGGCGCGTTTGGGGCCAACCAGCGGAGCCACGACGGCAGCCACCAGTTCCAGTCGCCCATCAGGGAGACCAGCGCGGGCACGAGCAGGGCCCGAACGATCGTCGCGTCGAGCAGGATCCCGGCGGCCAGGACGGTCGCCATGATCTTGATCTCGGTTGCCGGGGCCGCCGCCATCGCCGCGAAGGCGAAGAAGAGGATCAGCGCCGCCGAAGTCACCAGTCGGCCGGTCACGCCCAGGCCGCGCACGATCGCGTCGTCGTTGTCTCGCGTGATGTCGTACTCCTCACGCATGCGGGCAAGGATGAAGACTTCGTAGTCCATCGAGAGGCCGTAGAGGAACGCGAACGCCATGATCGGGACCCAGCTCGTGATCGAGCCGGCCGAGGGGATATCCCAGATGAGCTCCGAGCCGTACCCCCATTGCCAGACGATGACCAGCACACCGAACGAGGCGGCGACCGACAGCATGTTCAGCAGGATCGCCTTCAACGGCAGCAGCAGCGAGCGGAACGCGCGGACCAGCAGGACAAGCGTCACGACCGAGATCACCGCGATCATCAGCGGGAGCTGGCCATAGGTGTCGCTGACAAAGTCGCCTTCCGACGCCATGGAGCCACCGACGAGCACCGGCTGATCCAGCCCGTGCGTCACTTCTCGCACGTCACCCAGCACGTCCCGGCTGGCCGAGCCACTGCCGTTCGACTGCGGCATGGCGAGCACGATCGCGGTCTGGCCACGACGCCAGGAATCACCTTCCGGCGCCGAGACGCCACGCAGACCGTCCACCTCGCCAAGCGCCTCGACAACGGGCGCCGGATCACCATCGACGACGATCTCGAATGGGCTCGTCACGCCGGCGTCGATGCCAGATTCCTCCAGCGCCTCCAGTCCGGCTCGCGCCTCGATCGGGCCGCCGAGGGCATCCGGGCGCGGCTCGCCGATCTGGATCTGGACGGCCGGGATAAGCAGCGCGCCGAGGATGAGGACCGCGACCACCGTCGCCGCCCAGCGATGCTTCACCACGCCGCGCGACCAGCGCTCCCACCCCTGGCCATGATGGACAACGCGACGGTTGCGCGGCCAGTCCATGCGCGGGCCGACGGTCGCGAGGATGACCGGCAGCAACGTCAGGGTTGCCGCTACGCTCACCAGCGGGATGATGAGGCCGCCAATACCGATGCCCCGCATCATGTCGATCGGCAGCACAACGAGCGCGAGCAGGCCGACGCCGACGGTAGTACCGCTGAAGACGACGGCGTGGCCGGCAGTCTCCATCGCGCGGATCACGGATTGCTGGTTATCGAGACCCGTCTCATGCTCCTCACGCCAGCGGGTGACGACGAGCAGCGAGTAGTCGATCGCGATGCCGAGGCCGATCAGCGCGACCATGTACTGCACGACGGTGTTGATATCGACCGTGCTGGCAATACCGCCGATGACGAGGAAGCTCGTCAGGATCGAGAACGCCGCGATGATCAGCGGCAGGATCGCCAGCGCCGAGCCGAACACCCAGAGCAGCACGATGAGCGCGCCACCAGCACCGATCAACGTCTCGACAAGCACGCCGGCACTTTCGCCGGACGTCTCCTCGACCTCGGTCAGGGCCGGACGGCCGGTCACCTGGACCGGCGCACCGCCGACCGTCTCGCCCTCCACGGCCGCCCGGACTTCCGGCAGCCCATCGACCCCGGCCTCACCTATCGGGGGGAGATAGACGAGCCCGTAGGTCGTGCCCCGGTCCTCCGAGACGAAGACATCGTCGCCGGTCGAGGCGTACGACGCGATCCGGGCATCCGGCCGGGCCTCGGCGACCTTGCCGAACACGCGATCGAGGTCCTGCTGGACCATCGGGTCGTCAACGGTCGTGCCCTCCGGCAGGTCCACGACAAGGACCAGCGGGTGCGCGATGCCGCCGACGCCATCGAACTGGCCAAGGATGCGGCCGTTCGCCTGCGTGCTCTCAGAATCCTGCAGTGAGAAATCTTCCGATAGTGCACCGAGCGCGCGTGGCATCAGGCCGATCGACGCGACCAGCAAGGCGACCCACGCGAGCGCCACGATTGCCTTGTGCCGTAAGACGAACCGGGCAATTGCTCCTGTGTTCATACAACTCCTCCAAAGAAACGAGACTGGTGACGGCGCCGTTCTCCAGCGCCATGACCAGTCTCGGGAGAATTCCTAAGAGGATTCTGTGAAAGCGGGATCGTGATCCTAGTGATGCGCGTGGCCGGTGTCGACCTGCTGGTCCACAGACGCCTCCGTGCCCGGCTCGACCACGACGAACTGTCCCATCATGCCGTTGTCCTCGTGCCGCAGGATGTGGCAGTGGAACATGTACGGGAACTCCGGATCGGTGTACTCGCGAAACTGCACCAGCAGCCGCACCGGATGGTCACGCGAGACGAGCACGGTGTCCTTCGGGCCGCGAAGGTGCTCCTCCGGCTCGTTGCCATCCACATCGAGGACGTGGAACGTCGCGCCGTGGATGTGGAAAGTGTGCGGTTGGCCGTCACTGGTCACCTCCCAGATCTCGGTGGCATTGGCGGCCACGACCTCGTCGATCCGGGCCATGTCCATCGTCTTGCCGTTGATCTTCTGGTGCTCCTGCAGCTCGAACCGGCGGGTCACGACCTCGTCCGGGATTTCCGAGGTTGCGTTGTCCGTCTCCGGATGACGGTAGTCCCCTGACGTCTCCAGGTCGGCTGCGGCCCGGATCCGGATGATATCGAAGGTGTCGTTGGCGCCAATGAACGAGCCGTTCACGCCGGCGACGCCGAGATCCTGCTCGTAACTCCGCAGGATGACGTCGTCCCCCGCTTCGACCTCGACGAGGATTTCGGCGCGCTCGCCAGGGCCGAGCAGCAGACGATCCAGCTCCACCGGACCGTCCGGCAGGAAGCCGTTCTCGGTCGCGATCAGCCGGAATGTCCGGTCGTCGGTAAAGCCGAGGTTGTAGAACCTGGCATTCGAACCGTTCAGCAGCCGGAACCGCGTCAGCGTCCTTCGCGCCTCGAACATCGGGTTGTGCGTACCGTTGACAAGGATCGTGTCGCCCTGGATCCCGAACGAGGAGCGTCCGGCGTTCCCGGAGAGCACCTGGTCAAGGCCCGAATCGACGCGGAATTCTCCGTCGTCGGTGAAGTTCTTGTCCTGGATGATGAGCGGCACATCGTCGACGCCGTACTCGTTCGGGACAGCGTCACCGGTATCGTCGTCGACCAGGAACAGGCCGGCGATGCCCCGGTAGACGTGCAGTGCGGTTTCCCCATGCGGATGCGGATGATACCAGAGCGTGGAAGCCGGCTGATCGATCGTCCAGCACGGCTCCCAGGTGTCGCCCGGCTCGATCGGCTGGTGCGGCCCGCCGTCCATATCGGCCGGCAGGTGCATCCCGTGCCAGTGGATCGTCGTCAGCTCCGGCAACTCGTTCCGGACCGAGAGTGCGACATCATCACCGCGCGAGGCGCGAATCGTTGGCGCAAGGAAGGGGCCATTTGCGCCCCATGTTGCGGCCTTCTTGCCTCGCAGGACTTCCGTTTCGCCCGTTTGCAGCGTGAGATCGAATCGCTTGCGTCCATCGTCATCGATCACCGGCTCCAACAAGGGCGGAATGTCGACCGGGGTATCCAGTGACAACTCCCCGACGTTCGAGATCTCGTTTCCGCCGGTCGCTGACTGGAACGCGATGTAGCCGATCGAGCCGACGGTGGGAATCGCGACGCAGCCGAGAGCAGCCCCGCCAATGACAAGCGCGCGACGGCTCAATCGGGGTCGTCGTTGGGACATGATTCCTCCTGAACATCGTCATGCAACGGGCGCGACGTCGCGCCCCACTTCTTCGAGTGTCAGGGGCATTTCTAAGAGCAACCTGAGAATGAGCCGACCCCTCGTATTGACATATCCTCGACCGCCAGCTATCGTATTTGCAGGGTTGACATAGTGAAAGAAACTGTTCCGTTCCCGTTGGCACGGTCGCACTCGCGCGGCCGTGATCCCGCTTATCGATGGGAGTCATGGAATCATGCGACCGATTCGCCTCGGGTCTCTTGTCCTGTCCGCCTGCCTGCTCTTGCTCCTGGGTACGATACCGGCAAGCGCCGGCCCCGCAACGCACGCTGACGCGGATGCTCTCTATCAACTTCTGCCGCCTGGCCAGGTGCCCGGGGAAACATACCCGACACCGCCGCCTGATCCTCTCTCGCCCATCCATGATAGCGACGGGGATGGCATCCCCAACATCCAGGACCCGGACGATGACAACGGCGGTACGTCGGATCAGGACGATCCCGCCCCGTTCGACCCGGAAATCGAACCGACCGTCGCGCCCGATATCCTCTCGCCGATCCACGACAGCGATGGCGACGGCATCCCGAACATCCAGGATCCCGACGATGACAACGACGCCGTCCAGGACGACGAGGATGCGGCGCCATTCGTCCCGGGCACGGAAGACCCGAATCCGCCCGTGAAGCAACCGTCCTCCAACCCGGCTCCTGGCGGCGCATCCGACTCCGGCGAGCCGCCGGTCGTCACCGCCTTGCCTGTAACCGGGAGCGGAACCGGGCATGACGGTTGGGAGATCGTCGGGATCGTCGCGGCCGTCGGCGCGATCTACGTCGCGCTCGGGGCCATCGCGTCCCGGCGCCTCATCCGGGAGCGCTGAGGAACCTCATCGTGAGCGGCATCCATACGACATTTGGCGACCTCACTTACCCCGCAATCTGGGATACTCGCTATGCGACTGCCCGGAGAACGGTGGAAAGGAGGGGCACGCCAGATGTCACAATCAACGGATGCCGCTCCGTCCATGTTCCGGTTACGAGAGGGATGGATGGCCGCGCTCTTCCTGCTCGGCGCAACCCTCTCGCTTCTGTTCATCACGCGGACCGATGTGGTCAATTTCTCGCCACAGGAGCACCTCTACCTCGCCACGGCAGGCCTCCTCGCGCTGACGATTCCCGGGCCGCTGCTGCGCCCGTGGGACCTCCCGGCCCAGCTCTTCTTCTGGAACGCGATAGGCTGGGGCATCGGGTTGGTGGTCTTCGGCCTGGCCTCGGTCGGCGCGCTGCCGATCCTGCCGCTGATCCTTGCCGCCTTCGGCCTCTCGTTCTGGCCACGCGACCCCGGCCGGACGGCGCCCCCGGAAGCGATCGTCATCGCGTCACTCGGTGGACTGCTGGTCTGCTTCATTGCCTGGGGAGATATCGAGTTCTCGATCCCGACGGGGTACGGCGACTGGATCTGACGCCATGAGCGCGCCGGTGATGTCCCGGCGCTGGCCCGTGGATCGCTGGATTTCACCTACGACGCTGAACAACTACCGCAATTGCGCGCTCCGCGTTCGCCTCGCACATCTCGACCGCGTTCCGGAACCATTTGTCTACAACGTCTTCCTCAGGAAGGGCCGCATCGCGCACGACATCCTTCGCTCGATCGCATACGCGTTGCGGCGAAATGCAGCTCCGGTCGACGACGAGACGGTCCTCAGGATGGCGCGTTTACGCCTCCCGCCGCAGAACTTCCCAAGCGAGGACGCCCGGATGGCAGATGCACGGGACATCCTCCGGTGGGTCAACGTCGGGAGGCGGTATCTGGAAGGGATTCCGGATCCGGAGTGGCTCGTCATCGAGCGAAATTTGAACCGGCCGATACGCCTCTTCCCGAAGGTTCCTGACTACACATTGATCGCCAGACCGGACGTCATCGTCCAGCGCCACGATATCGGCGACCGACCGGTATTCGAGATCATCGATTACAAGACCGGTAAGAGGCGGCCCGACGACACACCAGCGGTCATCATGCGCTACGTTGCCCGGAACCTGCTCGGGCAACGCGTCGGGAACGCGTCGTCTGCGGACGTCCGGTTTACCTGGCTCTGGTTGGATTCGGGCGAAAAGGACGTGAGAGATCTCTCGGTGGATTTCTGCACCCACATCTGGGGAGAGATCACGGCCGACCTTGAACGTCTTGCTTCCGAACACGAGTGGAAACCGAACCCGTCGTTCCTCTGCAACTACTGTCCCTACTACCGCCACGTGTGTACGGAGCAGATCCCGTATGACGACGTATACGCCCGGATGTAGCGGTCCTGCATCAACGGGTTCGGCCATATACTGGGGAAACGGCTCAACCGGCATACCCAGGAGGACATGATGGTCAACATTACGGACAACAGCTCCGCGCTGGAGGCGGTACGGACGGTGCGTCAGGTGCGCCAGTACATCCCGGGCGAGGTTACCGACGAGCAACTGAACCAGATCCTCGAGATCGCGCGGTGGACAGGCTCGTCGCGAAACACCCAGCCGTGGCGCTTCGTCATCATCCGCGACAAGGAGATGCTGAAGAAGCTGGGCGACCTGCGCCCGAACATCCCGTGGATGGCGGATGGCGCGCTGGCGATCGCCATCGTGCTGCCGGGCCAGAACGAGGTTCATGAGGCCTACGACGAGGGGCGCGTCTCCGAGCGGATCATGATCGCGGCGCGAATGCTCGGGCTCGGCGCGGGGACCGCGTGGTTCGCCGAGCGCGAGAGCGACGCGAAGTCCTACCTCGGGATCCCGAACGAGATGACGCTGCACTCGGTGATGGTCGTCGGGCCGTACGAGACATCGAAGGACCCGCGCCCGACCGGCCCGAAACCGGGACGGAAGCCGCTGTCGGAGCTGGTGAGCTACGAGAAGTTCGGGGAGCGATAGCCTCGGAGTCTTCCTCCAAGCGGCTAACCCGTTATACCGACGGAGCACAGACCGTGGAGCGGTTCGCGCGTGGAGGGATCTTTGTTCTGGCCAGAAGAGGTATCAGGCTGGAGCAAAGATCCCTCAACACGCTCCGCTCCCTGCGGCCGCGGCTCGGCTCGGGATGACGGGGTTGGGTAGCAGCGGTCGCCGTCGCCGCCCGGAACTTACGGCCGGCGGCCTCCGCGGGATCGGCGCTGGGTCTCGAAAACGCGTTGCTTGCGGGTGTGCTCGTCGAGCGGCTCTTCAACCATCGAGGCCATACGCATCGATACCGCCCGTTCCTCACGGATAGCGATCGTCTCCGGCGCCTGCGCCAGCCGGTCCGCACTCTCCTGGAATCGCCGGCGGGACTCGCGGAACCGCCCCTCACGGTCGAGGCGAATCGCCTCCCGATGGTCACGCGCCGAGCGCTCCATGGCGACGGCCTCGGCCGCATCGTCATTTCGCGGCGCGTGACGCGCTTCCGCCGGGTCTGTCAGCCGCAACGCCGGTGCCTCACGATGGAGACCGGATCGCTCGCGCGACCCAGGCTGCTGCCATTCCAGCGCGATCATCGGGACGAGATCCTCTGATCGGGCGCCCGGCCGTACCGAGACATCGAAGACAAGTGCGACCTCGTCCCCGCTGGCGAGATCCCGCAGGTCGACGGTGATCGTCTTGCCCTCGCGATCGACAGGGAAGGCGTTGACGAGCCATCCACGAACGCCATCGGGGAAGGTGATCGAGAGACGGGGCCGGGACGCGACCGCGTCGATCAGGCCGCCAATCTCCTTCTCGAAGAAGGCGAACAACTCGGAGGTGTCGGCGATGTACTGGAACGCGCCACCTCCCGCTTCGGCCATGCCACCGAGCAGGAACTCGTCAAAATGCAGACCGACACCGATGGTCGTCGTGTCGATGCCCCGCCGGCGAAGCTCCAGCGCGTGCGTCATCAGCTCGTCGGGCGCGGTGATCCCCTGGTTGGCGAGACCGTCCGTGAGAAGCAGTGATCGCTGAAGGCGCGGCGCTGCCATGCTCTCCGGCGTGCTGGCGAGCTGCTGGCAGGCGGTCAGCCAGCCGCCGGAGAGGTTCGTTCCACCCCGGGCCATGACGCCCTCGAGGACATGCTCCAGGCGGCGCTTGCCGAAGTCGGTGGCCTCCGACAGTTCATGCAGCACGTCGACCACGTTATCGAAGACGACAAGCGCAACCCGGTCTTCCGCCGAAAGGTGGTGCGTCGCGGCAACGACGGCATCCTTGACGAGGTCGATCTTGTCGCGGCCGGCCATGGATCCGGAGCGGTCGAGCGCGAAGGCAATATCGATCGGGGCGCGTTTCGCCCGGGCCGGAGGACGCTGCGCGGCGCGGATGCGGATGACGAGAGCGGTGTCGTCACCTTCGCGGGAGACGAGGTCGCGTTCCCAGAGCGCGGTGATATCGAGTGCGGGGAATATGCCATCGGTGTTCATGGGCGGGTCCTTTCGTTATTCATTGAGGATGCGGCGAATCCAGTCCAACGCGGACTCGATCTGCTCGCCGCGGCGGCGCCAGGCATCGTCGGAGATGAGCAGCTCGGCCTCATCCGAGACCGGGATACGGCGCCAGCGCTGGTGGGTGTCGGGCTGGGGCCGGGGCGATCGTCGTCGGGCCCGAGGCTCCGGTACCCGGGAGCTCGCCTGCGATTCCTCCAGCGCGTGGGCGATGTAGTCGGACGCCGGTGTCGGCTCCGGCGGTCGACGGGATTCACTGGCCTGCAGCACGGACGCCTCTGATGCCATTCGGCTGATCCGCTCCGGTGGCATCGAAGCCAGCGTCCGGCGAATCTCCTTCAGCGGCAGGTAGCGGTCCTTCATCGAGGCGATCAGGCGCAGACGGTCGAGATGCTCCTGCGAGTATCGGGCGTTGCGGCCCGGGGAATCGGGCGGAGGCAGCAGCCCTTCGGCGATGTAGTAGCGAATGGTCCGGGGCGTGACATCGGCCTCGCTCGCGAGCTCGTCGAGCGAGAACGACGACGCATCGTCGGGGTGGGATCGCTGGTCGGGATGACGACCGGACATTG
>DATGPC010000213.1:0-5244 GCA_035305265.1 Thermomicrobiales bacterium
GAGTCCCGTATTAAAGAGATAGACAAGCAACAGCGCGATCGACGCCCCGATGATCACGCCCCAGTCGCCATCCGGCAGCAGCCGGTCGATGAACATCTGGACCGCGATCGGGAATGCAAGCTCCAGCACACCGGACAGGACCGCGCTCCCGAAGTCGATGGTGAACAATTTGCGATGAGGCGCATAGTACGACGCGAAGCGCTTGATCAGCGCCCAGGCGCCGTGGCGCTCGGCCTCGGCGGGAAGCGTCGGTTGGGACAGGGCGGACACGTAGGACTCCAGGCTTTGCCACAAAAAAGGGAGGTGACTTAAACAGTATCATCGCGCGTGCGTACAGCAGCAGATGCTACTGTAACCGATGAGGGTATATTGATAAAAGTTTCGTAAACTTGCCATGTGAACGCAAATTTGGATACCATGGCGCCTACCAACCGTTGGCTTCGCAAGGGGGCTTCGAGTGACTCATTTTCTGTCGAAGAGCCGAATCGTGTTCAGTATCACGTTGATGATGGTGACCGCCCTGCTTGCTGGGCCGTCGATCGCTATGGCTCAGGGAGCCAGCGACGCGGATGTAACGTCCGAGCCGATGACCATCCTGCTCATGGTCTCGGACGCCCGTGAAGAGGCGGACGTTCAGGCCGGTACCGAAACGGACCATATCGAGGGCGGCAACACGGACGTGATGGTCGTTGTCCATCTCGATCCGGATCAGCAGGCCTGCCGCGCGGTCAATCTCCTGCCGAATACCGGCATCGAGCTCGAGGGCGTGGGAACCACCCGCCTGAACCAGGTGATGTCCCAGAACGGTGTTGAGGGCTCCGTTGCCGCTGTCGAGGAGTACCTCGGCGTCGAAATCGACCACTACGGTGTTATCGACCTCGACGGTGTGGTCCTCGCGATCGATGCCATCGGCGGCATCACTGTCAACAACCCGGAAGCGTTCACTGTTGGTACCAACGAGTTCCCGGCCGGCGAGATCACGCTTTCCGGCGAGCAGGCGCTGCTCTACGCGCGCCAGGGTGGCGAGCAGGATGTCCAGACTCGCCTGGCGCAGCAGAAGGCGCTCGTTCAGGGCCTGATTTCGACCGTCGGCGGCGCGACCCCGACCAACGCCATCCCGGCGGGGCTCCAGGGCTCTGTTGCGGACATCCAGGATCATGTCCTGACCGACTTCGACCTCGAATCCGCGCTCGAGATCGGCAACGCCTACAGCAACTGCGTGCCGAGCGAAGAGACGGTCGAGACCATTCCGTTCGTCGAGCAGGGCCCGGCGCTTGATGCCGTGACCCAGGACGAGCAGAACATCGGCACGACCGACCCGGCGGCTGTCCAGCAGTACGTTGAGTGGCTCGTCAACGGCGGCCCGGCCCCGACCGAGTAAGCCAATCTGGCAGTCATGCCTGTTCACTCCGGATCGCCTGACTTATGATGAGCCAGGCGATCCGCTCGGGCAGGAAACACACGACGCGCGATCGCCCATCTCTGGCTTGCCGGGGATGGGCTTTCGTTTTGGTGAATGGGCAGGTGCATCATGACGGTCCGCATATTGGTCACGGACGACCATAGCGTCGTGCGTCAGGGGTTACGCATGTTCCTCGAGCTGGACCCGGAGCTCGAGATCGTTGGCGAGGCGGCGAACGGCGCCGAGGCCATCGTGATGACCCGCGAGCTGGAACCGGACGTTGTGCTGATGGACCTGCTCATGCCCGTCATGGATGGGCTGACGGCGATCGGGGAGATCCGCCGCGAGATGCCAGGCGTCGAAGTGGTCGCGCTGACGAGCGTGCTTGAGGACGCGTCGGTGGTCGGAGCCATCCGCGCCGGGGCCATCGGGTACCTGTTGAAGGACACCAACGCCGAGGAGCTGCGCCGCGCCGTGAAGGCCGCGGCAGACGGTCAGGTCCAGCTCTCGCCGGAGGCGGCGGCCCGACTGATGCGCGAGGTCCGGACGCCGGACGCGCCGGAGCCGCTGACCGACCGGGAAACCGACGTCCTGCGCCTGTTGGCAGAGGGGCAGTCGAACAAGGAGATCGCGCGGAGTCTCTCGATCGGCGAGAAGACCGTAAAGACCCATGTCAGCAGCATCCTCGCCAAGCTCAACGTCCAGAGTCGGACGCAGGCAGTCCTCCAGGCGATGCGCACCGGTCTGATCCCCCCGGCCGAGTAGGGGACGCAGACCGGAAACCGCCTTCGGTATCCTGAACCGATCCACGGACGCCTGCGACGTGGCCTGCCAACCGCCTGGCTCGCAGGGTGTAGCCGCTTCCATGCGTTGACGTTGACCTTCGGAAATGCGTCACACGGCTCCCACAACTCCCGCCGTCACCTCCGCCAGGTACCGATGCACCAACCCGATCACCACGCCGCCATCGCCCACCGCTGATGCCACGCGCTTCAACGATCCACTCCGCACATCCCCGGCGGCGAAGATGCCCGGCGTGCTCGTCTCGAGCAGCATCGGCTGCCGGGATGCGCCGTCTCCGGCCGATGTATCGGCGCCAGTCTGGATGTACCCGGCCGCATCGCGCCGGACGATGTCGGCCAGCCAGTCCGTTCGTGGCATCGCGCCGATCATCACGAACGCTCCGTCCAAATCGAGCGTCTCGTGCGCACCCGTGGCAATGTCCTGGATCGTGACGGCCTCCAGTCGATCGGTGCCATGTGCGCCGGCCACCGTCGCACCAGTCCGCACGCTGATATTCGGCGCCTGCGCGATCTCCCGGATTAGGTAGTCGGACATACTCGCTTCCAGTGAGGCCCCGCGAACCAGTAAGGTGACATGGCGAGCGTATCGGGCGAGGTGCAATGCCGCCTGCCCTGCGGAGTTCGCGCCGCCGATCACGCAGACCCGTTTCCCGCTCATCCCGACCGCCTCGGACGCGGCCGCGCCGTAGAACACGCCGGCTCCGATCAGCCGGTTCATCTCCGGGATGTCCAGCCGCCGGTACGAAACGCCCGTCGCGACCACGATCGCCCGGGCTTCGACCTCGTCGCCGTTGGCCAGGCGCACGATCCGGCGCGGGCCATCGATCCGTATCCCGACCGCCGGGTTCGAGAACACGAAATTGGCGCCGAGGAGCGTCGCCTGCTCGAACGACCGGTAGGTCAGCTCGTTCCCGCTGATCCCGCGAGGGAATCCGGGATAATTGCGGATCATCGAGCTCGATCCGGCCTGGCCTCCGATGGTGCCTGGCTCGATCACGACCGTCCTCAACCCCTCCGACGCGGCGTAGACGGCAGCAGCCAGCCCGGCCGGCCCCGCGCCGAGGATCGCCACGTCGTATGGCCCGGGCTCGGGACGCGTCCGGACTCCGAGCGCCTCCGCCACCTGTGCGTCTGTAGGCTGAGCCAGCACCCGTCCATCGAACATGATCATCGCGGGCAACTGGTCGTCGATGATGCCATGCGCTTGCATCAGCCGCTGCCCGTTCGGAGACGCTGCATCGTAGAACCCGAAGGGCACCATGTTGCGCGTCATCCGGTCGCGAAGCTCGTGGCTCCGCGCCGCCCATTGGTTGCCAACAATCCGCACGTGTTCGTGGCGAGGCCGGTGCGCCGTCGACCAGACGCTCAATGCCTGCTGCACGAGCGGATAGAGCCATTCCTCGGGCAACTCCCATCCGCCGGTGATCCAGAAATCCGCCTGGCACTGCGCCATGGCGACGCGGATCGTCTCGGATGCCGTCACGTCGCCCATCTCGATCATCAGGGCCCGACCGGCGTGCGGATGCACCTTCCGGGCGCCGTCAAGGAAGGAGGGGCCATCACCGTCCGGGAGGCGCAGGGCCGCGCAGATGAACGCCACCTCCGCGCCGCTTTCCACGAACTGGCCGAGAAGGGCCATGCCGGCGTTCGCCTCCGCCGCGGTCGTCACCTCGTAGTCATCGTCGAAGCGTCGCCGGAGCGCCTCGGCGGTTTGTGTCAGCGCCTCGATGTCACCGTCGACGAGCAGGATGACCGGATAGCGTGCCGTGGCGCATGGCGTCTCGTTCATGAACGTGCTCCCTCGACTGTCGGCGCGACGTGAACTTTCGTCCCGGGCGCATCTACGTTCGTCCGCTGCCACCGCAGCAACGCCATCACCCGGGAGATGAACGGCACGCGCGACCTCGTCTCCTTCGTGTGCCGCCAGGTAGCAACTTGCTCGCGGCGCTCCTCCAGGAACTTGTCGACCATGAGCTGGGAGTAGATCAGGTTGATGTCGTGCATTGCCGGTGATTCTTCCTCGATCGAGCGGTCAGTGGTGTTTGTCCCTTTGCTATAGTTTGGTCAGTTCCAACGGGTCATACCTCTGGCATGGGGCCGAAGTCCGCGTCAGCATCCGGGCGGATCGCCGCTCTCCGTCGAAGGGCGGAGCCAGCCGGTCGACCCCTCCGTCCCACCGGCCGTTCGCTCCCGGACACCTCGTGTCCGCGGGAAAGTGCACCGATGAGTCATACGTCCGAACCAGGAATCACCCACATCTCCGATGCCGACGACAACCGGGCGTTGCGCTCGCTCGTCGAGCGCCTCGATCTCGTCCTCCAGGCCACCAACGAGGGCCACTGGGATTGGGATCTCGTGACCGGTGAGGTCTATTTTTCACCCCGCTGGAAGGCCATGCTTGGCTATGGTGATGACGAGATCCCGAACGATGTCGAGGAATGGCGCAATCGGATCCATCCGGACGACCGTGCCGCCGTCGAGCTGACGCTTCGCCTCTACCTCGACGGCTTCCGTGATACCTACGAGATCGAGCACCGCCTGCGGCATCGCGACGGTTCCTGGCGCTGGATCCAGACGCGCGGCACATCGGTCCGGGATGATGCCGGCAATGTCGTGCGCCTCGTTGGCGCCCATCAGGACGTCACCGCCCGCCGTCGCGCAGAGATCGAGGTCCGGCGGCGTGATGCGATCCTCGATGCCGTGCGATTCACCGCCGAGAAATTCCTGGCCGACGACATCTCGTGGGAAGACGGCGCGTACGAGGTGCTGCGCCGGCTCGGCCTTGCGACCGGGGTCAGCCGCGTGTACGTCTACGAGAATTCCATCGGCGAAGGTGGTGAGCTGCGCGCCACGAACATGAACCAGTGGTCCGCGCCCGGGGCGCCAGGCTCGAATCCGGCGATCCAGTCGCTCTCCTACACCGAGATGGGCTTCGACCGCTGGCTCGAGATGTTCCGGCGCGGCGAGATCTTCCACACTCACGTCCGGGACCTCCCCGAGAACGAGCGGATCTCGTTCGAGGCGGAAGGCACCCTCTCG
>DATGPC010000214.1:0-3034 GCA_035305265.1 Thermomicrobiales bacterium
TTGATCTGGTGTCGGTCTTTACCTGGGGAGAACCGCTCCCTACAATATGTGCAAGATACTGAACGCCTGCCCATTCGGGTAGCAATTCCGGAAACGAGGCATCTGATGGCTCGCCTCAGCGCCCCTCGCCAACTGTCCGACCATTTGTACGTTATTTATTCGGAGTTCCCGCACAGTCACAGCGGGAACGTGTATCTCATCACCGGCCGGGTTCCTACGCTGATCGACTGCGGAAGCCGGCGCGCGGTACCCCAGATACGGCACAACCTTGCAGCGCTGGGCATGGACGTGACGGATATTGTCCAGGTCCTCGCAACCCACGGGGATTTCGATCACACCCAGGGGTTCCACGACCTGGTCGCCGCGAACCCTGACCTGTGGCTCTACCTGCATCCGGCCGACTGGCCCCTTGTCCAGCAGGCGGATCCCTACCGCAACGCCGCGTATCTCTACAGTGACCCATTCGCCCCGATCGCGTCAGAGCTGATCAGGCCGCTGGACGAAGACGAGCCGGTTGCCGCCGGGGATGGCGAATTGGCCGTGATCCATACGCCCGGGCATACCGAAGGCTCGGTCTGCTTCTGGGGCGAGATCGATGGCCGGCAGGTCCTCTTCGCGGGGGATACCATCGGCGGTTCGATGAGGAGCCTTCGCGGCGCCGACCTCGCGCTCTGGGCGAAGGCCATGCTTTCGTGGGAAGAGTCCCTGAAGCGGATCTCGCTGCTCGACATCGACTGGATCCTCGATGGGCACGAGCCTGTTCATGGCCTCCCGCTGACACGCGAAAGGCTCGACCGCAGCATCGCCTCGTTCGGGAAGATGCTGAACCCGTGGTTCACGCTGAACGACACCAGCGAGGACGACGCCGAGCCGGTACCGGCAGCGGTCTGGAATGTCGGGTAGGGACGGACTGGTGAGCTGCCGGCACCGGTTTGCGATCCACGCTCCCGCGCTGATAGCGACCTCCCGGTCGATCGGGCTGGCATTGCTGCGTGAGAGATGCCCCTTCATCAGGAGGGGCATCCCGGGACTGCGGCGCTAGTCGTCGTCCTCGTCGTCATCATCCGGACCGGTGTCCGCGGTGGCGGCCCGGTACGCTTCTTCCAGCTCCCGGCGAATCGGCGCGATCGACTCCACGGCGCGGACCAGCCCCGAGCGGAGCTGCGCCTTCTGCGCCGGTGTCGGCGCGTTGTGACGGACGACCGGGTAAATCGAGTCGGTCAGGGCTTCGCGCAGGGTCCGGATGAACTCCTCGATGCGCGCGGCGGTATCTTCGGCCAGCAGCAGGCGGTTCTGGTTGAACGCCTCGCCGAACTCGTAGGCGCGCTCGCCGACGTCCGCCCAGTTCTCCCAGACCAGCGTGTCATCGAAGAGCGTCTCCGGCACGCGGAGCGGCTCGCCAGGCAGCAGCATCGGGTTCACCACCGTCGCGAGCGCGGCGTCGGTTCGCGCCAACCGGCTGTACAGTTCCGAGATGGCTTCGCTGCGTCGGGTGCCTTGCGTAGTCTCCGCCAGCCGGACAGTGTCGAGCCGGGTGCGAAGCTTCGAGATCTTCCGGATGGTTCGAGTCTCGACCTCGTGGACGGTCCGGTCGACCGTTTCGGGAAGCGACCGCGCCGCGGCGATTTCTTCCTCGAGCCGAGTGAGGCGGGTGTCGAACTCGCGGGAGAGCCCGGCGGCGCGGCTCAGGTCGCCCCGGAGCTCCTCGGCCAGCTCCCGGAGGCGGGTGTCGGCGAGCATCAGCTGCCGCTCCATCGCCTGCTGGGACGGCGGCACGCTTTCCGGGCCGGCGACACGCTCGTCGGCGGGATCAGTGCTCGCAGTGGTGCGGAAGGGCATGACGATCTGGCGAACCTGGCGCGGGCTTGTCAGCCAGAGCTTCGCGTTCTCCACGCCGGTCTCCCGGACAAAGAACCATGCAGCTCCGCCGAAGAGCACCAGCAGGGTAATCAGGACGATGACGACGACAACGGTATCCATGTAACGGCGGTTCCTTGCGCGCGAGACGACATGCAATCGTGCTTCCATTGTAGTCGTGCGGTTGCGACGGGACGACACTCCTGCATCGCGACGGATCGTGCAGTCACGTATTCGCCGACCTCGACGGGCCGGGAGCCGGTGATACACTCGAAATCAGTTGATCACCTGCCCCCATGGTTCCGGGAGAGGAAACCTCATGGCCGTTTTTCGCCATCCTGAGCGCGTATCGGACTCGACCAGACCGCCCCAGCCAACAGACTGGTCGCAGCCCGCGGATTTCGAAACTGCCAGCGTCCTGCAAGCCGAGCTGTCGGCGCGCATCCAGGGTGAGGTCCGTTTCGATCGCGTGAGCCGGATGCTCTACGCGACGGATGCGTCCAATTACCAAATCGACCCGGTCGGGGTGGTCATTCCCCGCACGTCCGACGACATCATCGGCGCGATGGAGCTCGCCGCGAGCCACTCCGTGCCGATCCTGCCGCGCGGTGGCGGGTCGTCGCTCGCCGGGCAGACGGTCGGCGCGGCGCTGGTCATGGATACATCGAAGTACATGACCCGGGTGCTCAGCATCGATCCGGAGGCCCGCACCGCGACGGTCGAGCCGGGCATCAATCTCGATGCGCTCAGCCGCAGGGCGCGGGAACACGGGCTGATGTTCGGCCCGGACCCGTCGTCGTCGAACCGGGCGTCCATCGGAGGCGTGATCGGGAACAATGCGTCCGGCGCGCACTCGATCCTCTACGGCATGGCATCGGACCATGTGGTCTCCGCGCGCGTGCAGCTCCCGACCGGCGAGACCGTCGATCTCGGTCCCGGCACGATGGAGGAGCACCAGGCACGGGCGGCGCAGAACGATGCGACCGGCCGGCTGATGAAGAAGCTGCTGGAGTTCCGGGAGACGCATCGGGAGCTGATCGAGCGAGATTTCCCGCCGCACTGGCGACGCGCGACCGGCTATTCACTGAACCAGTTCCTGACGGATGATGACGACTTCAACCCGGCCCGGTTGATGGCCGCGTCCGAGGGAACATTGGGCACCATCCTCAATGTCACG
>DATGPC010000215.1:0-12786 GCA_035305265.1 Thermomicrobiales bacterium
CCGTCCTCCTGCGCGCGCTGGAGCGATTCCTCGGCGCTTTGGCTCCCTTCCATGAAGAGCTGCAGGTTCGGGATCAGCGCGTCGACCTCCATCGGCGAATACCCCGCAAACGTCGGACGGATCGTCGCGAACTCCAGCGTGTCGAGCACGCCCTTGATGTGCTCGTTGCCGGAGAAGAACTCGTCCTCCGCCGCGATCCGGTTACCCGGGATGTTGAAACTCGATTCTCCCCACAGCTTCGCGTTCTCCGGATCGGCCAGCCACCACTTCACGAACTCCCACGCGGCATCCTTCTCCGACGACTGCTCGGCGATGACGAGGCCGAAGCCGCCCATGACGCTGCCCTGATCGCCGTTCGGCCCTGCCGGCGGCGGGACGACGCCGAAGTCCAGCTCCTCACCATAGGTCTGGTACGTCCGGATCATCCACGGCCCGGTAAGCGTCATCGAGACGCGGCCGGTAACGAACGCGTCGGTTCCCTCGCCGAGACCGGCCTCGTAGCCGATCTCGTAGACGCCGGCATCCATCATCTCCTGCCAGAGCTGCAGCACGCTCAGGCCCTGCTCGTTGTTGAAGTTGGTCTTCGTGCCGTCCTCCGTCAACATCGTGCCGCCGGCCTGCCGGTGGTACATGCTGAAGAGGCCGACGTCTCCGAGCGTGAAGCCGGACTGCATCAGCTTCCCGTCCTCGCGCTTCGTCAGCGCGCTTGCGGCTTCCTTTAGCTCATCCCACGTCGTCGGCGGCTCGACGCCGGCCTCTTCGAGGTGGGCCCGGTTGTAGAAGAGGGCACGGGCGTCGACCGTCAGCGGCAATCCGTAGACCTGGTCTTCGTACGTCAGCTCGCGGACGGCTTCCTCATAAAAGTCCTCGATCGCGATGCCCTCGCTGTCGAGGCGGTCGCTGATGCTGTGGAGCACGCCGCGTGAGGCGTAAAGCGTCGTCTGCCAGCGGTCCCAAACCAGCACGTCCGGCGTCTGGCCCGATGTCGCTCCGGTCAGGAATTTGGTGACCATGTCCTGCTGGACGACGTACTCGGCCTCGACCTGGTCCTGCGCCTCGTTGAAGGCGTCGATCATGATCCGGATCTGCTCTTCGCCCTCACCGGACCATTCACCCCAGACGGTGATCTTCGTGCGGTCCTGCGCGGCGGCCGGTCGCGCGTTCGGGGCTGCGGCGAGCGCGGCGGCACCGAGGCCAAGCCCGCCAAGCTGGCGGCGATTGAGGCGGGATGAGAGAACGTTCTTCTGGTTCATGGTGTCCTCCGGATGATCCGTGCGTACGTGGTGACCGACGAATGGACGATGAATCGGACTCCCCTCCTTTCGTGGGTACCTAGCTCAGTGACGGAAGGTAGAGGTGAGCCAGGCCGGCGATCTCCATCACCGGCGCCTGGTCCAGGAGCCAACGTGCGTTGGCCGTCGGCGCGTCCAGCCCCCAGTCGGGGAACATGAAGCCGTCTTCATCGCGATTGTGCGCCCACGACCACGCGAGGAGTTGGGCCATCGACCCGAGATAGGTCGGATCCTTGTCCGGATCGACGTCGAAGAAATCGGCGTAGCCGCGCATCAGGATGCTGTTGAACCACGGCGTAGCTGGGAAGCGGGGGATGCCCTCGCCGACCGAGCCGCTCGCGAAGTGCTGGAAGCTCGCGAGCGCAAGGGCCTTCGCCTTGTCCAGCCACGATTGATCTCCGGTTGACTTGTAGAGCAGCGAGTATGCGGTCAGTGGTGTGCCGGCGTTGTAGGTGTACTTCGTCTCGTCGATGGAGCCGTCGGAGCGGATATTGTCGTGGTAGACGCCGGTCGCCTCGTCGAAGAGGTTGGCATCGAGCCAGTCCATGATGCGCACCGCCCAGTCGAGGAACTCTTCCTCTCCGGTTTCTTCATAAAGGAGGAGGGCCAGATCGGCCCCCGGGCCGTTCGAGCAGGTGTTCTTGCTCTCGACCTCGTCCTCGTTCCAGTAAAAGCCGCCGCCCATGTCGTCGGACCAGCCCGACAGGGTGAAGTCCCAGATCAACCGCGCTTTCTCGAGATAGCGCTCGTCGCCCAGCGTGCGGTAGGCGAGGATGAAGTCGATCCCGAGCCACTGGTTGTCGTCGTAGAACTTCGTGCCGCCGCCCTGCGCGACGACGTAGGAGTCGTACCCGGGCGGATCCCCGTCCGCGTCGAAGTACTGCTCGAGGTTGTCGAGCACCCGGCGCAGGTCCTCCTTCGAGGCGTCATCGTCGTTGACCCGTGCCCGGACATTGGCGCCGGAGAGCACCCCGGAATAGGGCCACAGGTAGCTGTGCCGGCGGCCGGGGATGATCGGGTAGTGCTCGGTGTAGAGCCCGTCTTCCGGCTTGTAGAACGTGGCGTGGAGCGAGTCCCACATCCCGTTGACCATCGAGAGCCAGCTGTCTCCTCCCGTAACCGGTGTCGCCTGGGGACTCGAGGACGGGGTGGACTCGGACATGGGTGACTCCTGCGCTACGCCCTGTCCCGGCATGGCCGCAATCGCGGCGGCCGAAACGAGCAGTCGTGGTCGTGCTCGATGGGAGATCGTGCGGTTCCGCATGAACCCTCCTTACTTGTTCCCGGTGAACGCGATGCCCTGGGTGAAGTAGCGCTGCGCGAAGAGATAGAGGAGAAGGGTTGGCAGCGTGACGATCACCGACGCCGCCATCAGCGGGCCGAAGTCGGTGTTGTGGCTGTAGGAGAAGGCCGCGAGGCCCATCTGGACCGTGCTCTTGTTCGGGTCCTGCAGCACGACGAGCGGGAACAGGAACGCGTTCCAACCGGCCTGGAAGGTGAAGATGCCGAGTGTCGCGAGCGCCGGTTTGCACAGCGGCAGGTAGACCTGAAGGAAGATGCGGAACTCGCTGGCGCCGTCGATCCGGGCCGCCTCCCCGAGGTCGCTCGGGAGCGTGAGGAAGAATTGGCGCATCATGAACACCGCGAAGGCGCCAGCTGCTCCGGGAAGGATCACGGCGATGAATGTGTTGAGAAGACCGATGCCGCCCTCGCCGAGGATGTTGTTGCCGCCGGTCAGCGGCCACGAGCGCAGGATGATGTAGGTCGGGATCAGGGTGACCACGCCCGGGATCATCATGCTGGAGAGCAGCGCCCGGAACAGCGCCGTCCGGGCCGGGAACTTCAGCAGCGCGAAGGCGAAGCCCGCCAGCGAGCCGAAGAAGAGGTTTGACGCCACTCCCGCGAAGGCGATGATCGCCGTGTTCAGGAAATACCGGGCGAACGGGAAGGTGTCGAACGCGCCCCGGTACTGGTCCAGTGTGAAGTCGCGCGGGAACCATTCGATCGGCGTCGTGAAGATCTGGTTGTCCGGCTTGAACGAGGTGCTGACCATCCAGAAGAACGGCAGGAAGAAGATGAACCCGAAGATCAGCAGGATCGCGTAGTAGCCGGTCTCGCGCGCGATCGCCCACGGCGTGAACTTGCTGCGCCGGCGATAGTGCGTGACGGCGGGTGCGGTCTTCGCGTCCGTGGTTGTCGCGACCGTTGCCATTGATGCCCCTCCCTACACGTAGATGTTTTCGCGGTTGATCCGGAGCTGGATCAGCGTGACGAACAGGATGATGAGGAAGACGACGAAGGCCTGCGACGAGGCGTAGCCCATCTGGAGCCGCTCGAAGCCGTTGGCATAGATGGAGTAGACCGGCGTCAGCGTCGCGTACCCCGGACCGCCCTGCGTCATGACGTAGGCCTGGTCGAAAAGCTGGAACGAGCCGATGAGCGTCACGGTGACCACGAAGAGGGTGGTCGTCCGGAGCATCGGCCAGGTGACGTCGCGGAAGACCTGGATCCCGGAGGCGCCGTCGAGCTTGGCCGCCTCGACCAGCTCGCCCGGAACGCCCTGCAACCCGGCGAGGTAGATGATCATGTTGCCGCCGATGCCCTGCCAGAGCGTGACGAGGACGATGGCGTACAGCGCGGTGTTGGACTGCGCCAGCCACGCCGGGCCGGAGATGCCGAACCAGCCGAGCGCCTCGTTGACGGCGCCGAAATCCTTGTGCAGCAGCCACGTCCAGACCGTCGCCGCGGCGACCGGCGAGGTGACGACCGGCAGGTAATAGACCGCGCGGAAGAAGACGACGCCCGGCCGCTTGCGGTTGAGCGCCATGGCGAGCAGCAGCGACAGCGCGATCATGCTCGGCACGTACATCGCCACGTACATGACGATGTTGCGCAGGCTGCGGTGGAACAACGTGTCGTCCAGGATCCGCTTGTAGTTGTCGAGCCCGATCCACTGCGCGGGGGTGAGGATGTCGTAGCGGGTGAAGCTCAGGTAGAGCGCCGTGATCGCCGGCAGGATCACGAAGATGAGGAAGAGCAGGATCGAGGGCGCGACGAACAGGAGTCCCATCCCCGCCTGTGCCCGGGCGAAGGTCCGTCCGCGTCCACGGCCTCCTGGTGGAGTTGCCGCCATCGCGGCCATCGGCTGGCCCGTGGGCTGGGTCGTGCCCAGTTGCGGTTGCATCGCGAACGCCCTCCCTGCCATACCCTGGCGACAGGACAGACGGTCCTCGCCAGGTTCCGGCATCTCGATCTGATCTGTTTGGTATGCATCAAGCTATCAAACAGATCATGGGGTGTCAACAATGCATCGCGGACCTAGTCGGGATCGGTCACGAGGGTGTACGGCACGTAGGTGCGCCCGGTGAGGGATTCGCCCGCGAGCAGGCGGGTCATGTGGTCGACCGCCGTGCGGCCGATGCCGGTTTCGTCCTGGAGGATGTGCGGGAAGCTCTCCGCGCTCGGATAGTTCGTCAGCGCGTCGAAGCAGGCGATCTGGATGTTGCGGCGTGCGAGCGCGGGGTCCTGCTTCAGGACCTGGTTTGCCAGCAGTGCGAGCGAGTACTCGGAGGTCACGATCCCCGTGATGTCCTGATGCGAGGAGAGAAACCGTCGGAGCCGGACGAGTGTCTGCTGGTAGGCCTCGGCTCCTGAATGCCCAGGCATCACGCTGTCGAGGAAGAGCCGGTGGCCGGTTGGCGGCGTGTCCGTATACGAATGCGTCTCCAGCGTGTCGAGGAAGCCGCGATGCCGGTCCTCCAGGCTCGATGTCCCCACCGAGGGAGGGGAGAGGAAGGCTAGCGAGGTGTGTCCTTGCTCGAGCATCCAGGAGGTGAGCGCCACGCTGGCCTCGTAATGGTTCGAGAGCACGGCGCTGACCGGGACGCCGTGCAGCGTGCGATCGACGAGCACGATCGGGAAGCGGTCCAGCAGGAGCCGGATAAGCGTCTCGTTGTAGAACTCGCGATGCACCGGGAAGACGATGATGCCGTCCACGCCGTCCCGGTGCCAGCGCTCGATGATCGTCGCTTCGGCGGTGATACTGCCGCGCGAGCGGGCGATGACCAACTCGTACCCGAGCTCCTGGCAGCGCTCGTCGATGCCGTTGAACATTCTGACGCCAAAGAGGTCGGAAAGCTCGGGTACCACGAAGCCGATCCGTCGCGCCCCGGTGGGAGCGGGCTCGCTCCGCTGGGGCTCGATCGGGGTCACTCCCGGCGCGATGAACGTGCCCCGGCCCCGATAGCGCACGATCCGGCCGCGTTCGAGCAGGTCCTTCATTGCCCGCTTGATCGTGATGCGGCTCACGCCGAAGCGCTCGGCGAGCTCCATCTCGGTCGGCAGGCGATCGCCTTCCGCAAGGTTGCCGGCGCTGATCTCGCTTTCTATCCAGTCGATGACATCGTTATAGAGAAAAGACATGTTTGGTATGCTCCTGTGCATACCACTATACGGCGAGGCTCAACGGCGTTGCGAGTTTCGCACGGCTGGGCAGGCTGCCGGAAACCGGCATTCCGCCCTCAGGCGGCGGATGGACCAAGCATCGGTCGCTACGCGCCGAGAGCGACCCGAACGTGCAGCGCTAGGTGGAGCCGGAGTCGCACCTCGGGATCGTCCAGCGCCATGCCGGTGATCTCGGCGATGCGGTCGAGCCGGTAGAGCACGGTATTGCGGTGCACGCTGAGGATCGACGCTGCTTCCTTCGGGCTGCAATTCGCCGCGAAGAAGGCCTCCAGTGTCTGGATCAGGTTCGATCCATGGATGCGGTCGTACTCCATCAACGCGCCAAGGCTTTCGTCCTGGAACACCTTCAGCTCCGGCAGCGACTCGGCGGCGAGGACCAGCCGGTAGATGCCAAGATCGTCGTAGTCGGTGATGTGCCCGCTGCCATGCAGCCGGCGGCCCAGTGTCAGCGCCTGACGGGCCTCCTGGTGCGAGCGGCGGATGCCCTGGATGCCGCGATCGGGTCGTCCGATGCCGATGGACACGACGTCGTTCATCTGGCGGGACCGCAGCTCCGATTCCAGGCTTTCCCGCAACGATCGCGCGACCGCTTCCGCCGTCGACGCATCGGACGCCGGCCAGACAATCTCGGCCGCGGAGTTGCGCACCCGCCACAGGGGATTCGCATGGTTCATCCGGCTGGTGAATTGCCGGATGCCCGCCTCCAGCGCCGTCCAGCGCCCCTCGCGGGACCGTGCCGGGCTGCCGGGCGCGGGGTCTATCCGCGCGATCACCGCCGTGAACACCTGGTCGAGGTCGTGACCGAGCCGTTGGGCCTGCTGCACAAGCGACACCTCGCTTCGCAGCGCCCCGTCCAGCATCTCGTCGAGCACGTTCAGCTCGACCTCTCGCCGGGCGTGCGCGGTCGCCTGCTCTTGCGCGAGGGTGACGGCGGCGGCCGCGGCGGCGCGCGATGCCAGGATCGTGTCCTCCGGTCGTTCGGTATCGCTCTTCAGGAGAAGCGTGACGCTCCCGAGGAGCCCGGTGCGGCCGGTGACCGGTGCGACGAGCCGGGTCCAGCCGTCGCTGGACCAGCCATGGACCGGCGGGTCGGCGGAGCTCGACGAGCCGACCGTCCGTAGCCACGCCTGCACGGCTTCCTGCGAGACCGCGAGGATCGATTGCGCCTCACGCTCGTCGACCTCGTCATCGACGTCCGGCTGGAACGCCAGCGGGCGGCCGTCGTGCCCTTCGATCGACACGGCGCGGCCCGAAGACTGACCCACCTCGTCGGCGAGGTCCGCAAGGGACTCACCGGCGATCGCCAGCTCCATGAACTTCCGGCCCTCTTCCTGCCCGTGTTGCTGGAGGTCCCGCCGCCGCTCGGCGATCGTGCGGGCCGCCGTGCGCTCCAGCAGCCCGAGGTCGGTCTTCGCCGGCAGGACAAGCAGCGGTAGCGTGGACGCATCCGCCGCGGACCGCGCCGCGGCATCGACCGGCCCGGAGATGGCGATGACGGAGACGCCGAACTGCGCGAGCTGGCGGATGGCGCCGGCCAGCTTCAGGTTCTCGTCGATCATCTCGAGGATATCGGTGTCGAGGATGACGATCTCGCCGCCGGAGATGTGGCCGAACGCCGGCGGGGCCGCGCGAAGACGCATGGCCCACGTGACCTCGCGGCCAAGCCCGGCCTGGCCGGCGACGATCTCGGTGCCCTTGGGGAGGGCGAAGCTGACGATGTCGCGAACGGTGATGACCCCATATTCGCGTGCGGTTCCTGCGTCCACCTAGAGGTCTCCGTATCGTTCATGTTCCCACGGACTGACGTGCCGGCGGTAATCCGCCCATTCGGCGCGTTTCACCGCGAGAAGCTGGTCGAAGATATAGGTGCCGAGGATGCTCCGCATCACATCGTTGGAAGCCAGTTCATCCAGGGCTTCTCCCATGGTCTGGGGCAGGCGCGTGGCTCCGAAACGGTGGAACTCGTCTTCTTCCCATGAAACGAGGTTCTCGTCGAACGGCGGTGGCGGCTCGATCTCGTTTTGGATACCGTCCACCGCGGCACCGAGCGCGACCGCCACCATGAGGTACGGGTTGGCCAGCGCGTCCGGGCTGCGAAGCTCGAGGTCGATCGGGACATCGCTCGCGGATGTCGGCACCCGCAGCAGCGATCCGCGGGAGACCCGCGCCCAGGTCGCCCATGCAGGCGCGCGATGCCCGTCGGCAAGCCGCTTGTAGGAGTTGACAGTGGTGTTGAGGATCGCGCTCATCGCCGGCGCATGCTGGAGTTGTCCTCCGATGATATGCCGCGCGAGCTGCGAGGTGCCGTGCTGATCGCTGTCGTCGCGCAACAGATCACGCCCGTCCGACAGCGAGAGCATCCGTTGGAAGATGTGCATGCCCGAGCCTGGCAGGTCGGGGAACGGCTTCGCCATGAACGTCGCCCGCATCCCGTGGCGCTGCGCCACCTGTCGGATCACCTGCCGCGTCGTCATCAGCTGGTCGGCGATGCGGATGCCTCCGCTGTGGCGAAGATCCAGCTCCTGCTGGCCCGGCCCGGTCTCGTGGTGAGCCCCGTGGACGCCCACGCCCAGCTCGTGCAGCTCGGCAATGATCTCGTCTCGGACGAGCGCCGTATCCTCCCGGCCTTCGCCGAAATAGCCGTTGTCGACGAGATGGGCGGCCCGGGCTGCCTCGTTGAGTGACCCGCCACGATAGAGATAGAACTCCAGCTCGATCCCGGCGCGATAGTCGAGATCCAGCGCCGCCGCCCGCTGCAGCTGGTGCTGCAGGATGGTCCGTGGATCACCCGCGAACGGCTGGTTCTCGCGCCGCGTCACCCAGCAGAACAGCTGTGCACGGCGCGGTTGCCCGTCGACGACCGGGAAAATGGTCAGCGTCGAAGGATCCGGCATCAGGAAGAGGTCGACCTCGACCTGCCGCTCGCCACCCGCCATCGCCGCGCCATCGAACCGGTATCCGCGGTGGAAGACGCGAGGAAGGAGCGAGACGGGGATGGTGACCGCCCTCGCGCCACCCGCGATATCGCTGAACTGCAGGTGCACGAGGTCGACGTCATGTTCGCCCAACTCATGGATCGTTGACTGGATCGCTTCACGTGGTGGCGTGATGAACTCCAGATCGCGGCCGGTGTTCGCTGGCATCCTGGCTCTCCGCATGCCGGGTGGTAGCCCGGTTTGGCATGTCGTGACGTGTAAACGGGCGGCTGTGAGCCGTCATTTGTGCATATCATGCAGGAGATTGGGCGATTCGTCCAAATTCGGACGGAATTCTCTTGGCGCTCTGTCCCTTCCAATGCGGCGTTTGTGCGCTCTACAATGCAACCCCACACCGCAGTGGCGCAGTTAAAGGCCCTCGGGCCAGCGGTGATACGCGACCGGACGACGTAGGTTCGGCACCCGTCATCACGTTGCAAGCAAACCTATCGCGCCTTGCGTCATGCATGAGGCATCCGGCCCGATCTCGGCGCCGGTTGCCCGTTGTGGCGTCGGGCCAGGAGCCACAGATGCACCACCAACGCACCGAACGCCCATCCGCATGGCCGCTGTATCGCCCGGAATACGAGCACGATGCCTGCGGCGTCGGACTGGTCGTAGATATCCAGGGCCGGCCATCACGCGAGATCGTCGACAAGGCGCTGGCCGGGTTGGTGAACCTGACCCACCGTGGCGCGGTCGGCGCGGATGCACGCTCGGGCGATGGATCCGGCATCATGGTGCAGATCCCGCACGCGCTCTTCGCCGACGTTGTCCCGGGGCTGGATGCCGGCGAGTACGGCATCGCGATGCTCTTCCTGCCACGCGAGGATGAGCAGCTTGCTGAAGCCCGCTCTATCGCCGATGCGGCCGCCGCGACCCGTGGTTTGGAGGTCGTCGCCCGCCGCGATGTGCCGATCGATCCCTCTCTGCTCGGCGTCACGGCAAAGGCGACGCTCCCGGCGATCGTCCAGCTCTTCCTCCGCCGGCCCGACGGCATGGACGACGCAGGTTTCGAGCGCGAGCTGATGATCTATCGCCGCTTCTTCGAGCAGGGGATGCGGGTTGCCGGATACTCGGACGACGACTTCTTTGCCGCCTCGTGTTCGTCGCGGACGATCATCTACAAGGCGTTCTGCCTGCCGGAAGATCTCGCCCGGTTCTACCCGGATCTGGGCGATCCGCGCATGACCTCCGCCATCGCGCTCTTCCACCAGCGCTTCTCGACGAACACCGAGCCGACCTGGGGCCTCGCCCAACCGTTCCGCTTCATCGCCCATAACGGCGAGATCAACACCGTCCAGGGCAATCGCGCATGGATGCGGGCCCGTCGTGACGATCTCATGATGGACGATGGCGACGGCGCGCTGGTCCTCGATCCGCCGGTCGCGATGCAGGGAAGCGATTCCCTCAGCCTCGACACCGCGATCGAGCTGCTGCGCCATAACGGGCGCTCGCTGCCGCACGCGCTGATGATGGCGATCCCCCAGGCGTGGGAGCAGCGTCCGGAGATGGACGCGGATCTTCGCGCCTTCTACGACTTCCACGCCGGCATGATGGAGCAGTGGGACGGCCCCGCCGCGTTGGGTTTCAGCGACGGCGTCCTTGCCGGCGCCGCGCTCGACCGCAACGGCCTGCGTCCGCTCCGCTACGCGATCACCAGCGATGGATGGTTCGTCTGCGGCTCCGAGGCGGGTACCGTCGACATCGACCAGGCCTCTATCGTCGAGAAGGGCCGGCTTGGCCCCGGCCAGATGATCCTGATCGACACCGAGCTTGGTCTGGTGCTGCGGGATCATGAGCTGAAGCAGAACGTCTCCAGCAACGCGCCATACGCGGACTGGCTCGCGGAGCATCGCATCTCCCTGCCGTACGGTACGGAGGAGGACGAGCCGCTGCCCGTCCCGGTAGATGCCGATGCCAAGACCCGCGCTGCCGCGACCAAGACGCCGCCGAATATCGTGCAGCGCCAGCAGGCGTTCGGCTACTCGGCGGAGGATTTGCGCCTGATCGTCTCCCCGATGGCCGGTGAGCGGAAAGAACCCACCTGGTCGATGGGAGACGACGCGCCGCTCGCGGTGCTCTCGAACGTGCCTCGACCTGTCAGCGCCTATTTCCGCCAGCGGTTCGCGCAGGTGACGAACCCGGCGATCGACTCGCTGCGCGAGCGGCGGGTGATGGCGCTCGACACGTGGATCGGCCGCCGAGGCAACATCCTGCAGCGTGACCCGTCACATGCCCGTCTGGCGCATTTGCGCTCGGTCGTGCTTGCGGCGCACGAGCTGGAGGGCATCCTCGCATCGCCCGACCTGACGGTGGCGCGCATCGAGACGGTCTTCGACCTGTCGGGTCCGGAAGGCTCGCTGGTCAGCCGACTGGACGAGATCGTGGTGGAGGCCGAGCGTGCGGTCCGGGACGGCGCCGAGGTGCTCGTCTTCTCGGACGCCGCGCTCGACGAGACGCATGCGTTCGTCCCGATGCCGCTCGTTGTGGGCGCGGTGCACAACGCGCTGATCGCCTCCGGCCTGCGAATGCGCGCGGACATCGTCTGCGACGCCGGCGATGTCTGGGACGTCCACCAGCTGGCCGTCTTGATCGGCTACGGTGCGGCGGCGGTCCATCCCCGGATGGCGCTGCAGGCTGCGGCGCTGCTCTCCGGCCAGCGCGGCTACGAGACCCTGACGCCGAAGGACCTGCGCCGGAACTACATCGACATGCTCGAATATGGCTTCCTGAAGGTCATGGCGAAGATGGGCATCTCGACCGCGAGCGGATATCGCGGCGCCCAGATCTTCGAGACGCTCGGGCTTGGCGATGAGGTCATCGCCCGCTGCTTCCCCGGCACCCCGGCGCGGCTCGGCGGCATCGGGTTCGCCGAGCTGGAGGAGGACATCCGGCTGCGGCACGCGGGAGCCTTCGAGAAGCCGGCGGCCCGATTGCCTGACCACGGCATGGTGAAGTTCAAGAAGGAAGGCGAGGCGCACGCCTTCGCGCCCTCGATCGTGACCGCGCTCCAGAAGGCGTCGCAGGAGAACGATCGCGATGCCTATCAGGACTACCTTGCGCTGGTGAAGCAGCAGCCGGTCACGGCGATCCGCGACCTGATGGAGCTGCGGCCGTTTGGCGACCCGATCTTCGTCGGTGACGTCGAGCCGGAGGAGGACATCATCCGGCGCTTCGTCGTCACGGCCATGTCCCTCGGCTCCCTCAGCCCGGAAGCGCATTCGACCCTTGCGATCGCGATGAACCGGCTCGGTGGCCGATCCAATTCGGGCGAGGGCGGTGAAGATCCGGACTGGTACAACGTCGATGGACCGGACATCCCGCACAACAAGGTGAAGCAGGTCGCCTCCGGCCGATTTGGCGTGACGACGGAATACCTCAGCATGGCCGAGGAGCTGGAGATCAAGATCGCCCAGGGCGCGAAGCCCGGCGAGGGTGGGCAGCTCCCCGGGTTCAAGGTGACGGAGTTCGTCGCCCGGATGCGCCATGCCGTGACCGGCCTGCCGCTCATCTCGCCGCCGCCTCATCACGACATCTACAGCATCGAGGACCTGGCGCAGCTCATCTTCGACCTGCGGCAGGTGAACCCGCGCGCGAAGATCGGCGTCAAGCTGGTCGCCGAGGCGGGCGTCGGTACCGTCGCGGCGGGTGTCGCCAAGGCCAAGGCCGACTATGTCCTCGTCAGCGGCCACTCCGGCGGCACCGGCGCGGCGCCGCTTGCGTCGATCAAGCACGCTGGCGTGCCGTGGGAGCTTGGTCTCGCGGAGACGCAGCAAACGCTGGCCCGCAGTGGTCTCCGGCCCCGCGTGCGCGTCCGCACAGACGGTGGCCTGAAGACGCCGAAGGATATCCTCGTCGCGGCGATGCTCGGCGCGGACGAGTTCGGCTTCGGCACGTCCGTCCTTGTCGCGATGGGCTGCGATATGGCCCGGCAGTGTCACCTCAACACCTGCCCGACCGGGATCGCGACCCAGCGGGCCGACCTTCGCGCGAAGTTCACCGGAACGCCGGAGATGATCGAGAACTGGTTCCGCCAGCTTGTCGGAGGCATC
>DATGPC010000216.1:0-2063 GCA_035305265.1 Thermomicrobiales bacterium
GAAGCCTGGGGAGACGACGTGGCCGGTGGCATCGATCACCGTACCAGCCGACCCGGGGTCGATGGTGCCCGGAGGGGCGATGCGCTCGATGCGATCGCCGGTGATGGCGAGGTCGCCGTAGAACCAGGCGTTGCCGGTGCCATCGATGATGCGGCCGCCGGTGATGAGGATATCGGGCATGAGAACGTGTGTCCCTTTCAGTGTTCCTGGTACAGCCGGCCAAGAGGGCCGGCTGATATCTGGGCAAGTGAGCCGGCCACGAGGGCCGGCTGTACTGTGCTTCGGCGCCGCACACAAGGTGCGGCGGTACGGGGTGCCTAGTTCTTGTAGCCGGGGCCGAAGACTCGGGTGCCGGGTGTCGCGCCGGTGTGCTTGCCGTCATGGACGACCGCCACGCCGTTGACGAAGACGTCCCGCACGCCGGTCGAGAGGTGATGCGGGTCGGTGTAGTCCGAATGGTCGATGATCGTCTCCGGGTCGAAGACGATCACGTCCGCCTTCATCCCGTCACGGAGCAGGCCACGATCGCGGATGCCAAGGCGGTCGGCCACGGCGGATGTGCCCTTGCGGACCGCGTCCTCCAGGGTGATCCAGCCGTTCTCGCGCACGAAGCGGCCGAGAATGCGCGGGTAGGTGCCGTAGGCGCGGGGATGAACGAGCCCGCGCTCCGCCTGCCAGGCCGGATCGACGCCACCGGCGTCCGTGCCCCACTTGATCCACGGCTGCTTCACCTGCATCTCGAGGTTCTCCGTGCTCATGCCGAAGAACATGGTGAAGATTGCCGACTGGTCTTCATCGAGCAACCAGAGCAGGGCCTCGTTCCATTCCATGCCCAGCTCGTCCGCGACGACGTCGAGCGTCTTTCCCTGGAATCGCGCCGCCAGCTCCGGGTTGCGGAACTCGGCGAGGAGCGTGCCTTCGGGGCCGGTGCGGTGCGCCCCGCCTTCGCCGGAATTGGTGTCGCGCATGTCCGCGAGCATCCGGGCGCGCGTCTCGGGGTCGCGCAGGTTCTCGAAGAGCTTGCCGTCGGCCGCGGCCCACGCCGGAACGGATGACGAGAGCCCGGTACCGGATGCCTCGTACGGGTACATATCGGCGGCGATGTCGAGACCCTGGGCGCGGGCCTCGGTGATGCGCTCGATCACGGCGGGCATGAACTCCCACGAGCCCTTGCCGGACGCCTTCAGGTGGTAGATCTCGGTGATGACGCCGGAATCCTTCGCGATCCCGATCGTCTCCTCCAGCGCCTCGAGGATGCGGGCGCTCTCGGACCGCATATGCGTGATGTGGACGCCATTGTAGGCGGCGACCACCTTCATCACCTCGGTCAGCTCATGGGTCGAGGAGTAAATGTTCGGCGGATAGATGAGCGCCGACGCGACGCCGAAGGCGCCGTCCTCCATCGATTCGGCGGTGATCCGCCGCATCTCGGCCAGCTGCTCCTCGGTCGGCTCGCCCATCGATTCGCCCATGGCGTATTCGCGGACCGTGCCGCCCCCGAGGAATGAGCCGACGTTGACGGAGACCCCCTTGTCTTCGAGAAAGGCGAGCCAGTCGCCGAAGCGCTTCCAGGTCCGCACGACCTCGCCCCATTCCTTTGCTTCGTCGTCTTGAAGTCGGTGGACGAGCGCGATACCGAACGGATCGGAGACACGGCCGCCGAAGGGCGCAGGCGTCCAGAACTCGCCCATGATCTCGGTGGTGATGCCCTGCGTCACCTTGGACAGCGACCGGCCGTCGATCAGGAACGGGATGATGGAGTGGGACTGGATATCGATGAAGCCCGGCGCGACCACATGGCCGCTGGCGTCGACGACAGTCGCAGCTGTGTCCCGGTCGATCGTGCCGGGGGGCGCGACGCGCTCGATGCGGTCGCCGGTGATGGCGACGTCGCCATAGAACCAGGCGTTGCCGGTGCCGTCGATGATGCGGCCGCCGGTGATGAGGATATCGGTCATAGCGTTCTCCCGGAATGTGGCTCGTTTCCGTTTGAGGCATCCTACCGGCGAACCGCGGAACGGTGAAGGCGTAGAAGGGGATGTGCTCACGGATCGGCGCTGCGT
>DATGPC010000217.1:0-5718 GCA_035305265.1 Thermomicrobiales bacterium
TCGACATCGTGCGGGCGACGGCGATGAAGAAGAAGCCGGCGCTGACGCCGCTGGCCGACGTGCGGATCGAGGTCGTGCCGGGCGGACCGGCCGCGACGATGCTGCATGTCGGGCCGTTCACGACCGAGCCGGAAACGATCGGCCGGATCCACGATCTCATCAGGGAAAAGGGCCACGAGCCGATTCTCGGGCACCGGGAGATTTACCTGAGCGATCTGCGCCGCGCGGCGCCGGAAAAGCTCCGGACCATTTTGCGCGTCAGGTATCGCCAATAACCCGTGCCGGTCGTGGTACACTCTTGCCGCAGGGCGAACGAGGCTATCCTACGATAGGCTCTTCGCCGGCGAGACGGCGCCATAGCCAAGTGGTAAGGCACGGGTCTGCAAAACCCTGATCACCGGTTCGAATCCGGTTGGCGCCTCCAAACTGACGAAAAGGAATATTCCTCGGAAGAAGGGCAATGGTCAGGCTGGTGACCGTGCCCTTTTTTCGTGCTCGCGGCCCGGAACATGCATGATTCGCAGGCACAATGGACGAATGTTCGCGAGCAGGAGTACAGGTGCATGCCACAGGTTATCGATTCGTATGAGGACGCCCCGGATCTTCCCCACGACGAGCATCTCTCGTCGGAGATGGTGTTCGAAGGCACGTTGCTGAAGGTCCGGGTCGACAAGGTTCGCACGCCGTCAGGCAAGGAGGCGCAGCGCGAGCTGGTAGAGCATCCGGGCTCGGCGGCGATCGTTCCGGTGACGACGGACGGCAAGGTGTTGTTCGTCCGGCAATTTCGGTACTCGACCGGCGAGTACCTGCTGGAGCTTCCCGCCGGGCTGATCGACGAGGGCGAGGACCCGGAGGAGACCGCCAGGCGGGAGTTGATCGAGGAGACCGGTTACAAGGCCGGCACGATACGCGAGCTGTGCAAGGTCTACATCAGCCCGGGATACACCAAGGAAGTCACCGCGATCTACCTGGCGGAAGATTGCGTCGAGATCGAGTCGGAGGACGATGAGGACGAGCCGATCCAGCTCTTCCCGGTGCCCCTGACCGATATCCAGAAGATGCTCACGCCTGGCGGCGCGGATGCGGTCGATGCGCAGACGATGCTCGGCATGCTCTGGCTCGTGCGGCTGGGGCTGGCGTAAGCGAGGTGTGTACCGGGAGCCGACGCATATGGTCGGCTCCCGGTACGATCATGCTTCCCGCAGCGCGATGTCGTCGCGGTACATGACGCCATCGAACATGATGCCGTCTGCCGCGGAATACGCGTGGAAACGCGCCTCGGCGATGGATTCGCCCAGCCCGACGACGGTCAGCACGCGTCCGCCGGACGTTACGGTTTGGCCGTTGATTCCGAAACCTGTGCCCGCCTGGAAGACCAGGATGTTGTCACGCGGGTGGTCGAGCCCGGAGATGGGCAGCCCCTTGGGATAGGCGCCCGGGTACCCGCCCGATGCAAGGATGACGCCGACCGCCGCACCGCTCGATGTGGGGGGCTGGACGTCGGCCAATGTGCCGTTGGCGACGGCCTCGAGCAGCTCCCCGAGATCGCCCTCCATGGTGGGCAGGACGACCTGCGTCTCCGGATCGCCGAACCGGCAGTTGAACTCCACGACCTTCGGGCCGTCCTGGGTAAGCATCAAGCCGGCGTAGAGAACGCCGCGCATCGGCGTGCCGCGCCGGGCCATCTCGTCGATGACCGGCTGGAGGATCGTTTGCCGGATCTCGTCCGACATCGCGTCGTCGACCAATCGGGTCGGCGTGTAGGCACCCATGCCGCCGGTGTTCGGCCCTTCGTCATTGTTGTAGGCACGCTTGTAGTCGCAGGACGGGGCGAGCGGATAGATGGTGGTTCCGTCCGTCAGGGAGAGAATCGAGACCTCCGGGCCCTCCATGCACTCCTCGATGAGGACGGAGACACCGGCTTCGCCCATCGCGCGGTCGATCATGAAGGCGTCGAGAGTGGCGATCGCCTCATCGGCGCTCTTCGCGACGACGACGCCCTTGCCCGCCGCAAGCCCGTCCGCTTTCACGACCACCGGCCCATCTCCGCCGATTTCCCGGATCGCCGTAACTCCGTCCTCACGGTTGGTCACGGTGATGGCGCGTGCGGTGGGAACCCCCGCGGCGGCCATGATCTCTTTCGCGAACGACTTACTCGCCTCGATGCGGGCTGCGGCGGCGGTGGGGCCGGCGACCGGGATACCGGCCTCGATCAGGGCGTCCGCGAGACCGGCCGCGAGCGGATCTTCCGGGCCGACGACGACAAGGTCCACGTTCTCGCGTTGCGCCAGGTCGCGTATGCCCGTCATGTCCATTGGCTGGACGGGAACGCACTCGGCGATTGCAGCCATTCCCGGGTTGCCAGGGGCGCAGATGATCGAATCGACCCGTTGGCTTCGAGCGAGCTTCCACGTGATCGCATGCTCACGGCCGCCTGCGCCGACAACAAGTACCCGGATTCCCATGCTCAATTGTTCTCCATCTCGTCGTTCCGCCCGAGGTGGACGGGGATTGTCTGCCGTGCCGTCTCGCCGTTCGGGAGCGGATCTGCGGCAAGGGTCCCGGCAAGGCGGGATCGCCCCTCGTATACTGCCATGTACAGGGTACGACCTCGGTCGTGACCTCGCATAGCCTTCCCGCGATGACCAGAGGTCGTCGCCTGCGACGAATCAGCAAGCGCCTGAAAGGATGTGTACATGTCTCTCGATCTGTCCCCGGCCGATACCCGTGTCTTCCTGTTCCATTCGGCGAACGCCGCGCGTGACGCGAGCGGCGCGATGGACGCGGTGAATACGTGGCTGGGCAAGGACCGCTCCGGCTCGCCGTACTCGAACCTGCGCGTGCGCGATATCTCCGTTCAGCCGGACGGGCAGGGCGGCGTCTACACGATGGTCGTCTGCACGCTGGGCAAGCTCAGCGCCGGCTCGGTCATGGGTGGTCGCGACCGGATGGTCGAGGACGGCGAGTAAGCGCGTTCCCTCACCAGACCGTGAAACGAAGAAGAGCCAGGCCACGAGCGGCCTGGCTCTTCTTCGTTTCGTGTCCGATGTGGCGCTACTCGGCGGGACGAACCGTCTCCGGCGTGAGCTCGTCGGCCTGCGTCGTCGGCTGCTCGCCGAAGAAGAAGGCTTCCATCTCCTTGCGGAGCATCGCGCGGGTCTCCGGGTCGGCCGGGTTCAGCCCGTAGTGGTTGATGATCGTCGTGAGGTGGGGCTGCCAGAGCGCGTATCCCTCGGCGGAGACGTTCTCATAGATGCGCTCGCCGAGCGGGCCCGGGAAGGGCTGCTTTTCGAGTCCGGGCAGTTCCTTGCCCAGCTTCACACACTGAACGGTGCGGGCCATGGTGCGTAATCTCCAGTAATAGATGAGGTGGCGTATCGGATGATGGGAACTTCCCACCCCGTTCGGCCGGCAATTGTACCAAAGGCCCCGGCCGAATCCCTCCTCTTCGACAGGCCCGTCCGTACAGTGCGGTTTGAATCTGCGAGTAGTACCGAATCCTTGCGTGGTGCCCCGAAATCCGCGAGATATCGGGAATTCTCGTTTCGGCTGGCACGGCGAGAGCGTCAGGATTTGGTGATTTCGGATTTCCCGCCACTGGCGCACGAACGCGGTTATCGTTTATCGTGTCACCTAACCGAAACGTCTTTGCGAATTTTCATGGCTGGAGATTCGTCGGGGCGCCAGGGCCTGTACGAATCACTCGTTCCCGGTCAGTTGGAGGGACGACGCCGGGAGCTCGAACCGTCCTTCATTCATTACATTCTTTTTTTGTTGTCATGGCGCTGAGCCGTGTCCGCTGAGCATGCACCATGTCGGTGCCCTGCCGGCCGGAGCACCAGCGTCCAGGAGCCGACCTACGTGATCACCACGTTCCGTGATGCGGCTGGGCATCACTTTTCTCAGGGCGCGCCCAGGCGTGGCCCCGTCGCCTATCGTTCGATCACCTTCCTGACCCTGTTTGCGATGCTGTTCGGCGGCTTCCTGCTGCTCGCGCCCACCGGCGCCAGCGCGCAGTCCACGGCGGTCACGACGGATTACCTGAATCTTCGTACCGGGCCGTCGACCTCGAACCCGGTGATCACGACCATGCCGACCGGCGCGTCCGTGACGATCAACGGGTCGGCCGAGAACGGCTTCTACCCGGTGAGCTACAACGGGACCTCCGGCTATGCCGCCGGTGACTGGCTTTCGATCGGTGGAAGCAGCGCCCCGGTGTCCGGCAACGGCCCGACCGGCACGGCTTACGTTCATTCCGGCGCGCTCAACCTGCGCAGCGGCCCCGGACTCGGGTACTCGGTGCTGACCGTGATGCCCGATAGCGCCGAGGTGCAGCTGACCGGCGAGCAGGGCAACGGCTTCTACGGCGTGGTCTATCGTGGCATCTCCGGCTACGCGTCGGCCGACTGGCTGACGATCGGTGGCTCGTCGACCCCGGCGCCCACGAACCCCGGCTCCGGCAGCTCGCCGGTCGGGAACACGGTTGTCGGCTCGGCGACCGTCACGGCCTATGCCCTCAACGTCCGGTCCGGCCCGTCGACCGGCCACAGCATCGTCGGCAGCGTCACGAGCGGCCAGAGCATCGAGATCATGGGCGATCTGCAGGGCGGGTTCTACCCGATGCGGGCTGGTGGTGTGACCGGATGGGTCAGCGGCGATTACATCTCGCTCGGATCCTCCGCTCCCGCGCCGGCGCCTTCCAACCCTCAGACGCCGCCGGTTGGCAACGATGTCGTGGGCACGGCGTCGGTCACCGCTGACGTGCTGAATGTCCGCTCCGGCCCGTCCACGGGTCACAGCATTATCACCGGCATTACCTACGGCACGACCGTCGAGATCATGGGGAGCGCGCAGGGCGGGTTCTACCCCATTCGCACGGGCGGCACGACCGGATGGGTGAGCGGTGACTACCTCAACATCGGCGGCAGCACGCCGGCCCCCGCGCCGACGCCAGACCCGACCCCGGCGCCGCAGCCGACTCCGACCGACCCTGGTACCGGGAACGGCAGCGTTCCGGTTGGCGACACGGTCGTGAACACCGCCGTCGTCACCGCGGGCGTCCTCAACCTGCGCTCCGGCCCGTCGACGAACTACCCGCACGTCGCTGGCATGCGCCAGGGCGAGCTGGTCGAGATCATGGGCGATCCGCAGGGCGGCTTCTACCCGGTCCGCTACCTTGGCTTCAAGGGCTGGGCGAGCGGCGAGTACCTGACCATCGGCGGGACGGCGAATCCGCCGCGCCCGGGCGACGGAACCTACAGCCAGCAGGAAATCATCGACATCATCTACGCCGCGGCGGACGCTTACGGCCAGCCTCGCGCGGATATGCTGCGCGTCGCGCGGTGCGAGTCGGTGCTCGATCCGGCGGCGGTGAACCCGTACAGCGGTGCAAGCGGCCTGTTCCAGTTCATGCCGGGCACGTGGCAGTCGACGCCGTTCGCCGGCGAGGACATCTTCGATCCGGTTTCGAACGCGAATGCCGCAGCGTGGATGTGGTCCGTCGGGCGGCGGAACGAGTGGACCTGCCAGTAGGCGGCGTCCCTCCGGGAATACACATTGCGTAACGACATCGAGGCTCCCGTTCGAGCGGGGGCCTCGATGTGTAATTCTGCAAGGGTGTGTGAAGATCAGTTTTTGAGTGACTCGCAGGGGGCAGGGCATGGGGCGGGATAAGGATCCCAGGCGCGATGGGGAGCGTGACGAGCGTCCGGAGGATCG
>DATGPC010000218.1:0-3906 GCA_035305265.1 Thermomicrobiales bacterium
CATCGTCAGCTGGGCGACCGAGGTCGCGGCATCGAGGTCGCTCGTCAGCGCCGGCAGGACCGGAAGGTAGAGGTCCATCGAGAGCGGGCCGAAGATCGTCAGGCACAGCAGGAGGGTCGAGAGCAGGGCTCCCGTCTGCCGAGCGGGTGTGGATCCTGACGTCATCGGAGTCCTTTCAACGAGCCGCGTTCCGGAAGGGCTCCGCCTCTCACCGTCGGCGACGTCGAGCGATGGTTCACCGGATCATCACCAGCCAGGAGCGTACGAGATAGAGTTCCGACAAGTCTTGCATGCGCCCCGTAACCCCGTCGAACGCGCCATCTGCCCTGCTCGCAGGACTTCCGGGCGGAGCATCACCGTGATACCGTGCATCTCACATCCGGCGACGCTGTAGCCCAACAGCGATCGCTTCCGCCGCGCATCGCTGGAGATCACCGTGCCCGTTCCTTTGCCGTCAACGCCCGTCGGCGACCATCTCCGCTGGATGCTGGAGTCCCTGCGCGATGGCGCGCGTGACCTCACGTCAGGCACCGTTGGCGCGAGGTTCTCCGACGCGTTCATGGACCTCGTCCCGGCCGACCAGATCGTCGGATCGATGCAGGAGTTCTCCGCCACGCTCAGAGATTTCTCGTTCGACGGCTTCACCCGCCAGCCGACCGACAGGCAGCTCATCGCCCTCCTGACCGCGAGCGATGGCAATCACTGGGTCATGCCGATCGCCGTCGAGCCGAACCCGCCGCATCGCATAACCGGGATCGGGTTCTCGCCCGTCCCGGTCCCGCCGGACATCGCGCTCGTCCCCTATACCGAACCCGGCACGCACCGCGTCGACGGCCTGTACGACATCGGCGATGGCCGGCGAATGTACCTCTCCTGCGTGGGCGACGGCGGTCCCACAGTGATCCTCGAATCCGGCCTGGGCGATAGCGCCGCTCCGTGGTTCGGGATCGAGAGCGCTGTCTCACGATTCGCCCGGGTCTGCACCTACGATCGCCCCGGGTCGATTGGCGGGGCCAGCGATCCGTCAGGAGCGCCTCACGTCGGGGCCGACGCCATCGCCGACCTGCGCGCGCTGCTCCACGCGACCGGCATCCCGGGGCCCTACATCCTCGTCGGGCACTCGGTCGGTGGCGTCTTCGCGCGACTCTTCGCCCATACCTGGCCCGACGACGTCGCCGGGCTGGTCCTCGTCGACGCATCGCATGAAGACCAGATCCCGCGTATCCGGAACGTCGTGCCGCCAGATCTATGGGCCCAAATGGAGCGGTTCATGGTGCCTGCGCCATCCCTCACCCCTGAGGGCGTCGATGTCCCGGCGACGTTCGAGGAGGTGCGAACCGCGCGCGCAGCGGCGACTTTCCCGGACATCCCGCTCGTCGTCGTCAGCGCCGGGATCGGGCGCGACCCCGCCATCTTCCCGGACGGCTGGCCGATCGTCGAGGACCACGCCGTCTGGCTCGAGATGCAGGAGGACCTCGCCACGCTCGTTCCCAACGGGCGCCACGTCATCGCCGCCAGGAGCAGTCACTACGTCCACCAGACCGAGCCGGAACTGGTGATCGACGCGATCCGCGACGTTATCCAGGCAGTCCGCGACGGCGCCGACCTGCGCGACGATGCTCAGCCGCGTGAAGGGGCCGCCGGAATCCTGTGATACGATGCGAATCGTTGCCTGACACGAGAACCAGACTGCCCTGAGGAGGCCCGGATGCGCCGAATACCCCTGTTCGTGATCGCGTTCCTTGCCCTGGCCCTGACTCCGCTTCCCGCGCTCGCGGCGAGCCAGGCATCGCCGCCGGCGGCATCACCCGTGGTCGTCCCCGCGACGCCGGTCGGCGACCAGCTTGCGTGGCTCCTGCCGAACCTCCGTGGAGGCGCCGAGGATCTCTCCATCGAGGAGTTCTCCGGGCACGTCGCCCCGGAATTCCTCGAGGTTGTGCCGGCCGAGCAGATGCTCTCGCAAATCTGGTTCTTCGCGGCAGGCCTGGGGGACTTCACCTTCGCCGGGTTCACGCGCACGCCGCTCGACACCCAGGCGAACGCCCTGCTGATCGACTCAGGGGGGACGCCGTGGGTCGTGGCGATCTCGGTGGAAGCCGAGGCTCCCTACCTCATTACCGGGTTGAACGTCGGGCCGGTTCCGGCGCCAGCCGGCGTGGAGCTCACGCCTGCCGCCCTTCCCGACGGCACGCCGGTCGATGACCCGGAGCGGCTGGAGGGCTTCTTCGACGTCGGCGATGGCCGCCAGATCTATCTCTCCTGCGTCGGCACCGGCAGCCCCATCGTGATCCTCGAATCCGGCCTGGGTGACCCTGCGGCATTGTGGTTCGGGGTCGAAAGCGCCGTCGCACAGACCACCCGCGTCTGCAGCTACGACCGGCCAGGGACGGCGGGCGGCGCCAGCGATCCGGCGCCCGGTCCCCGGACCGGTGAGGATGTCGCCACGGACCTCCATGCACTGCTGCAGGCGGCCGACATTCCCGGTCCCTACATCCTTGTCGGCCACTCGATTGGCGGTATCTTCGCTCGCCAATACGCCCACGCCTATCCGGACGAGGTCGCCGGCCTGGTGTTCGTTGACTCCTCGCACGAGGACCAGCAGGTCCGGCTGATGGAGATCCTGACGCCAGAGCTTCAGGAGATGTACGAGCAGTTGATAGCGATGTCGCCGAACCCGGAGAATATCGACCTCGAGGGAAGCCTCGACCTGCTCCGCGCCACGCGAGAAAGCGGTTCTTTCCCCGAGGTGCCGCTGGTCGTCGTGACCGCCGGATACCGGGGTGATCCAGCGGCATTCCCACCCGGCTGGTCGATGGATGAAGAGAAGGCGCTCTGGCTGGAGCTCCAGGCGGATATCGCGTCCCTCGCTCCCGACGGGCGGCATCTCGTCGCCGAAGACAGCAGCCACTACGTGCACCAGAGCAACCCGGATATCGTGGTCGACGCGATCGAGCAGGTGATCGCCGGCGCGCGGGATCCGGACACCTGGGCCACGCCTACGGCCTCGCCGGCTGCGTAGCTCCTACCCTCGAATAGGGCAGACCCGGGCGAGTTACGCCCGGGTCTTGTCGTGCCTACCCCCCGTATTCCTCATCGCTGACATGCTGGAGCCATTCGACCGCCGTGCCGGACTCGTCGATCTCCGCCATCGCGATGTGCATCATGAACCGACCAGGCGCGGCGCCGTGCCAGTGCTCCTCGCCCGGCTCGAAAAAGACGCGGTCCCCGGCCCGAATCTCCTCGATCGGGCCGCCCCGGCGCTGGCACCGCCCAACACCCTCGACGACGAAGATCGTCTGGCCATGCGGATGTGTATGCCACGCCGTTCGCGCACCGGGCGTGAAGTGCACGGCGCTGGCGTTGATCCGGTGCCCGTCATCAGGCCCAGCCACCGCATCGATGTAGACATCGCCGGTGAACCAGTCTGCAGGCCCCTTCATCGTCCCGATCGAGCTTCGCGTGATCTTCATCTGGTTCTCCTCCGGGCAGACACAATGGCTGCCCCTACAAACCGGTCATCCGCTCCAGCGCCTCGGGGTAGCGCTCACCCTGAACCGGGATCTTCGTGGCCGCCTCGTTGATCTCCCGCTGGTCGTCCCCGGTCAGCTCGACCGACGTCGCACCGATGTTCTCCTCCAGCCGCTCGATCCGGCGGGTGCCCGGGATCGGCACGATCCAGGACTTCTGCGCCAGCAGCCACGACAGCGCGATTTGGGCCGTCGTCGCGCCCTTGCGTGCGGCAATCTCCTCCAGCAGTGAGATCAGCGCGCGATTCGCCCGGATGTTCTCCTGCGAGAATCGGGGGATGCTCGTGCGGATGTCCTTCTCCGTGAACTGGAACGACTCGTCGACCGTGCCGGTGAGGAACCCCTTGCCGAGCGGGCTAAATGGAACAAGGCCGATGCC
>DATGPC010000219.1:0-4824 GCA_035305265.1 Thermomicrobiales bacterium
GGCACCTCGGTCAAGGTGATCATGATCATGGTCTTTCGGTTTCCCCGGGGGTTTAGGGGTCAACTTTTCAAGTTAACCAAGTTGTTCGGGTATAGGGGAACTTGAGCAAGATGACATGTTGGCGATCCGGGGAGCCGGGGAGCCGGGGACGCCAAGACGTCAAGGCGCCAAGTTTCGCCGTATAGGGGGAAACCTGGCGTCTTGATGCCTTGATTGGTTCGGGAGGGGCGCGAGGGGCGTTTGTTCATGGCGGAAAGGGTTGCCGGCGACAGCGTTTCGCGTCGCTCGCAGCTGCGGGGTCCTCCGGCCGAGCCCGTCGGGCGAGAAGCGGCAGCGAGCCCTTGCAGTCGCTCAGGATGACGGGGGATTTGGGCGCGGGGCGGGAGGACACGGGGTCCGCCCCTACGGATGTCCCCCCGTCGACGTAGCTCAGGGCAGGCTCTGCGGGCGTAGGGGCGGACCCTGTGTCCGCCCCTACGCAACGAGACTGGCGCTACGGTGTGGTCGGGACGAACGGCTCATCGCCAACCATGGCCTGGAGGCGGTGCATGTCATCGGTGAGTTTGCGGACGATATCGGCGTAGGCGGGATCGTCGTAGACGCTGCGCATCTCCTGCGGATCTTCTTCGAGGTCGAACAGCTCCCATTCGGGCTCCGTGGGCGGGCCGAAGCAGCCGCTGGTGTCCAGCGTGTCGCCATAGTAGTAGATGAGCTTGTATCGCCTCGTCCGGATGCCGTAGTGGGCGACAGTGTTGTGGTGGATCTCCCGGTGCATCCAGTACCGGTAGTACATCGCCTGCGGCCAGTCGTCCGGCTCGGGCTCGCCGGCGACGATCCCCCGGAAACTCCGCCCCTGCATCCGGTCCGTCGACTCCAGACCGCCGTAGTCGAGAAACAGCGAGGCGAAGTCGACGTTGGTGACCACCGACGCGGATCGGCTCTCCGCCAGGATCTCGCGCGGGTAGCGCATCAGGAACGGCATCCGGAGCGACTCCTCGTACATGAAGCGCTTGTCGAACCAGCCGTGGTCGCCGAGGAAGAACCCCTGATCCGAGGTGTAGATAACGACCGTGTCGTCCGCGATGCCCTCGGCGTCGAGGTAGTCGAGCACCCGCCCCACGTTGTCGTCGACCGAGGCGACGCAGGCGAGGTAGTCCTTCATGTAACGCTGGTAGCGCCAGCGCTTCAGATCCTCGCCGGAGAGGCCCTCCGGTGGATCTCCCTTGAGGTCGACACGGTCGAGATCGTCGATCCGCATCTTCGCCTCCCGCGCGGCTCTTGAACGATTCGAATAATCATCATCGAAGGTTTCGGGATACGGGATGTCGACGTCGTCGTACATGTGGGCGTGCTTCTCGTCCGGCTGCCAATTGCGATGCGGCGCCTTGTGGTGCAGGAAGAGCACAAACGGCCGGTCGCGGTCCCGGTGCTCCAGCCAGTCGAGCGACAGGTCGGTGATGATATCCGTCGCGTACCCCTCGAATTGCGTCCGCTGGCCCATCACGAACATATCCGGGTCGTGATAGAGCCCCTGATCCGGCAGGATCGCCCAGTAGTCGAAGCCGGTCGGGTCAGCGTTGCCGCCGTGCCCGAGATGCCACTTGCCAACGATCGCCGTCTGGTACCCGGCGTCCCGCATCAGCGACTGGACCGTCTCCTGACGACCGTCGAAGGAATCGTTGATCGACTTCACGCCGTTGACGTGGCTGTAGGTGCCGGTCAGGATCGTTGCCCGGCTCGGCGAGCAGATCGAATTGGTGCAGAAGCAGTTGTCCAGCACCACCCCTTCCCGGCCGATCCGGTCGATGTGCGGCGTCTCGTTGACGAGGCTGCCGTAGGCACCGATGGCGTGGGCGGCGTGGTCGTCGCTCATGATGAAGACGATGTTGGGCTGATGCTGCTGGCTCATTACTTCCCTTCCCCCTAGCGAATGCGCGTGGGGCCATTATGCGAGGGAACGGGTCCGACCGACACCCCGCGCGGATATGCCGGGCGCGTGATAGAGTGAGAAGCACGGAACCAACCTACCAATCGATCGATGTCCCAGGGAGAACCAGCCATGCGCCCGTCTCGCCTCCTCCGTTCGATCGTTCTCGTTCTCGGGACCTTGCTCGCGATGGGACCACTGCTGGCGACCGCGCAGGTGAGCCCGCCTCCACCGGAGGGTATCACCGTCGTCGGGGCGGGCCAGGCGACGGCTTCGGCCGATATGGCGACGGTCCACCTCTACGTCAGTGACCAATCCATGATGATGGGACCGCCGACCGCTCCGGAGCCCGGGTCGACGCCCGGAACCGCGGAACGCGAGGCAGTCGAGCCGATGGTGAACGCGGTCGTCGCCACCGGCGTTGCAGAAGAGGACATCGAGGTCCTTGTCCGACCCTATCTGGGGAACCAGATGTACGGTCCATATGGCCCCGCCTCGGCGATCATCCAGGTCTCGGTCGAATCTCCTGACGCCGAAGGCCTTCGCGGGGTCCTCGATGCCGCGACCACCGGCGCTGCCGAAAGTGGCCAGATGCTTGGAGGCGTGAATATCCAGTACATGATCAACGACTGCGCGCAGCTCACCCGGAACGCCCGCCAATCGGCCTTCGATGACGCGACGCGCAAGGCGGAGGCACAGGCCGACATCATGGGCGTGACGCTTGGCGATGCGGTTGCCTCCCGCGACTTCCCGTACGGGCCGGACCTGACAGGTGGCGCCCTGGGTGGCGCGCCCGAAGGCGGGTGCACATGGTTCAGTCAGGGAGAGCTGGCCTACGGACCGATCGGGCTCCTCCCGTTCGACATCACGGCGGATCCCGGCGTCACCGTTACCGCAACGGTGGAAGTGACGTTCGAGGTCGACAGCGAGGCCACTCCGGCGTCCTAGACAGTCCGACTACGATCCACGCATCCCCCGGTTCCTCGGGCACGTCCCGGGAAACGGTGGATGCGTGTTGCGCGTCATAAAGGGCACCACGGGACGACGTCGATTCCTCCGCGATCAGCCAGGAGCATCCCATGAAGCGCTTCTCCGTCTTCGTCACCCTCTTCGCGCTTGTCCTCGCGAGCTTCCCGGTCGCGGCATCGACCGCCGCCCAACAACCCGTCACCACGTCCCTTCCGGGCATCACGGTCGCGGGCGAAGGGTCCGCGACCGCGCCGGCCGAGAGCGCGGTCGTCATGATCTCGATTGGTTCGGATCCCTACATGTATGGCGGTGGCGGCGCAATGGACCGGCCTGACTCCTCGCCATCCGGCCCATCGGTTCCGATCGTGACGGCCGACGATATCGCCGCGCCGATCGTCGATGCGCTGGTCGCCGGTGGTGTCCCGGCCGCGGACATCGAGATCGTCAGCAACCCGTACGCCGGTGGCTATGGACCGTATGGCGGTCCACAGACGGTCTCGATCCTGTTCAAGATCGCCGATCCGACCGTCGAGGGCATCGTCGCGCTGCTCGACCCGGCGATCGAGGCCGCGTTCGCCGCGCGGCTGTACGTGAATTACACGTCCGTGGTCTACTCCGTGGCGGACTGCACTCCACTGCAGCGTGAGGCCCGAACCGCCGCGATCGCCGATGCCCGGGAGCACGCCGACCTGCAGGCCGAGCTGCTCGGCATCACGCTCGGGGAGGTGAGCGCCTCCCGCGACAACCCGTTCGGCGCGTATGGCACCCCGTATTACGGCGTCATGCCGGTGAACACCTGCACCGCCGGCGCCTCGGACCCGCGGTCACTCAGCATCTACGGCGCTCCGGCGTTCGACCCCTCGATGCCAGCAGACGTCACGGTGCATTCGTCGGTCGAGCTGACCTTCGACATCACGCCGGGTACAGGCACGCCGGCATCCTGAACGCAGGGATCGACTTAAACACAAAACGGCCCCGTTCACCAGATGGTGAGCGGAGCCGTTTCTGCGTCCGGGCTTACTTGCCCGCGGTCGCCTTGACCGCGAAGGAGACACCGGCCCAGGAGAGGACGGTGCCAACCGCCGCACCGGCGAGCGCGCCGACCAGGACATCGGTCCCGGCCTCGAACCGGCCGCTCATGCCGATGACGACGATCATGACGCCGATGATCGCGCCGATCATCATGCCGCAGGCCACGAGCAGGCCCATCAGCTCCGAGATCTGCTCGGATGCCGGCTCGTCACCCGGCCGGTGATTCATATTGAGTCCGTGTTCGCTCACTTCCAGCCTCCATGCATGGTTGTCGCCCCGCCGGATACGATCCAGACGAAGTGCATAGTTCTTCCCAAGGCGTTGGCCCCATGCTGACCAGCAACATGAAGCACCCCATCCGGGTCCCGAATATCGATACTGCGGGGGGATTTTGCGGACCACGGTGCGCGACCGCAGTCATGAGCAACCATAGTCCGGATCGACGTTTGTGACAAACGTCACAAGATGGACTCGTGCATCCTTGCCGCGATCCTCCACCCCTCGCACGGCGCACGGATTTGCCATAAATTGCAACCAGCGAACATCGTGTTTTTGCCGAGCGAGAGGGGTATGCGCGTGGACCTCACCTTCGATCTCCATGGACGAATCGCCATCATCACCGGCGCGAGCCGGCTCGCCGGCATTGGCGCCGCAACCGCCCGGGCGTTCGCCGCCGCGGGCGCGGACATTGCATTCACCCACTGGACGTCGTATGACCGCGAGCTCTACGGCACGGAGACATCCGAGCCAGAGCAGTTAGCGAATGAACTGCGCGATGCCGGCGTGCGCGTTGCCGCGATCGAGATGGACCTGTCGGCTCCGGACGTGGCGACGCGACTGCTCGACGAGGTTGAATCGCACCTGGGTCCAGCCACGATCCTCGTCAACAATGCCGC
>DATGPC010000220.1:0-3422 GCA_035305265.1 Thermomicrobiales bacterium
TTGTGATGGCCGCGTCAGATGCGCTCGAACCGCGTAACGTTCAGCACAAAGACGATCGCTCCACCTACCTCGACCTCGAAATTCTCGGGCATGTAGAGCAGCCCCGGCTCGAGCGCCGGGGAATACGGCACCGCGATCTGCGTCCGGCGCCGGCAGCTTCGCTGCAGGATGTTGAGCACCGTCGGCACGCCGGCATCCTCGACGCCGATCATCAGGCTCGTGTTTCCCGTGCGCAGGAACGATCCCGTCGTCGCGATCTTCGTGAACCGGAACCCGGCCGAGATCAGCGCCTCGGTCAGGATGTCCGTATCCTCGTCCTGGACAATGGCAAAGATCAGCTTCACGGGAGCTCTCCTCCGTGCGACGTCGTCCCGGTCCGACATCTGCCGGACAAACGACCACCAGCGAACCGCATCGATTGCGGCGACATGTTCTGGCGTGCGTCTATGTCGATTATGCCGGATAGCGCCCGCCGATCAAACCCCGCCGGCAAGCGTCTTCGAGATGAGCTGCACAACCTGTTCATGTAATACACCATTTGTGCAGCAAACTTCACGCTCGTGGAGCCGATACGGCCCACCGTCCAGCGCCGTGACGGTTGCGCCAGCTTCCCGCGCGATCACGACACCCGCGCCGATATCCCAGGCATTAACCGGCCGCTCGAAGTACGCGTCAAGCCGCCCTGCGGCCACCCACGCGATATCGAGGGAGGCCGAACCGTCACGGCGCACGCCCTGGGAGGCATTGCTGAAGGCTTCGAACAGCCGGAACGCATGGGCGCGCTCATTGATGTCATAAGAGAAGCCGGTGGCAAGCAGCGCCTGGATCAGGTCGGTCACAGGAGACACCCGGATCGGCTGGCCGTTCAAGGTCGCTCCCTGACCCTTCGCGCCGAAGAACATCTCGTCCTTCAACGGGTCATAGATTGCCCCAACTACCGGTTCACCACGATACTCCATCGCGATCGAGACGGCGAAATGGGCGTAGCCATGCGCGAAGTTCGTCGTGCCATCCAGCGGGTCGATCAGCCAACCATAGTCACTCTCGGTCGCGCCCGTAGCGCCCTCCTCGCCACTGAGACGATGATCGGGGAATGCCTCACGCAGTCCATTCGCGACCAGTTCCTCGGACGCCTTGTCCGCATCCGTCACGAGATCGACGGTGCCCTTGTATTCGACCCGGCGCTCGACCTTGACCGCCTCACGCAGCAGGGCTCCGGCCTCATAGGCCAACTCCTGTGCGACCTCGCCTGCCCGCCGCAAAATATCCGGATTCGGCTCCGTCACAGACCCTCCCGTTCGCTACTGAATCGCCAATTGCGGATACGCATCGGACGCGAGTGATCCGTGTTCGCCTTGCTGCGCAACGACGAACGCTCGTCCGGCAACCATCGCCGCATTGTCGGTGCAAAACTCCATGGCTGGCCAGCGAACAAGGGCGCGATCGCCAGCAAGCGCGAGTATCCGTTCCCTCAGCCGCCGGTTCGCGGCGACACCTCCGGCGATCAGGACAGAGCGCGCCGAATACTCTTCTGCCGCGCGGGCCAGCTTGGTTGCCAAGACGTCGACGATCGCCTCTTCGTACGACGCGGCAAGGTCTGCCAGCGGCAGGTCCTCGCGGTAGCGAGGCGGGCGATGCTCCGGGAAGATCTGGCCGGTCGGCTTCGGGCGCGTGTCCGGCAGGCGATACGGATCGACTTGCCGCAGGAGCGATGTCTTCAGGCCGGAAAAGCTGAAATCATAGGATCCGCCAAGCTGGGCCCGGGGGAAGGCAAACGCTGAAGGGTTACCGCCCTCACTGGCCCGCTGGATCGCCGGACCTCCGGGATACCCCAACCCGAGGAGCCGCGCGCCCTTGTCGAAGGCCTCGCCGGCGGCATCGTCGATCGTCTGACCGAGAACCTCGACCTCTTGCTGGCTCCGCAACAGCAGGATCTCGGTATGTCCGCCCGAGACGAGGAGACAGACGGCAGGGAATTCTGGCATCTCGACGGGCGCATCCGGCCGCTCCAGCCAGTTCGCGTGGACATGCGCCTCGAGATGGTTCACCGGGATCGTCGGCTTGCCCAGCGACCAGGCGTAGGCCTTCGCGGCATTCACGCCGACCAGCAGCGACCCGGCCAGCCCTGGCCCTTCCGTATAGGCGATTGCGTCGATGTCGCCGGCGTCGACACCCGCTTCCTCCAACGCGGCGTCAACGACCGGGATGATCGCTGTGACCTGACCACGTGCCGCCAGCTCCGGCACGACGCCACCGTGCGCCCGGTGCAGCTCGATCTGGGACGAGATGACATTCGACAGCACGGTGCGGCCATCCACCACGACAGCAGCGGCGGTTTCGTCGCAGGACGTTTCGATACCGAGGATGTTCATGGAGTGGAGGTCTTTCCGGATCAGGAGGATGCGAGCTCGTCGTGCGGGAAGCTCAGCCGGTGGTGCAGCCTGCGGCGGTTCGTCTCGATCCGCTTGAGGTATTCGGGATTGCGGAACGATTCCGACCACATGATGTACGCGTCTTCGTTGTTGTCGCTGTAGTACCGTGGGCGCGTTCCCTGGATCGTGAACCCGTATTTCCGGTAGAGCGCCTGGGCGCCATAGTTGGAGACGCGCACCTCGAGCGTCAGCCAGGTCGCATTTCGACGCCGGGTCTCGTCGACCAGTTCGAGGAACAAGAGCTCCCCCAGCCCGCGCCCCTGATAGTCGGGGTGGACGCCAATCGTGGTGACATGCGCCTCGTCGAGGACGTGCCACATCCCGGCAAAACCGATGATGGGAGGCGGCGTTCGCCTCGATGAACGATGGCCGAGCGGCCAGAAGGCGAACCGACCCGGCCGGCGGACCGAGGGTTGCTGCCGCTCGATCAGGACCGGGGCGTCCTCGTTGTCGGCATCTGGATCGTCGCGGAGCACGACGTAGTAGTTCTGGGAGGGGTTCTTCAGCTCGCGGCGATATGCGGCGAGCGGCCAGGGATTCGTGAAGCAGAGGCGCTCCACAGCACTGACCTCTTCGACGTCCTCTTGCGTCATCGGTTCGAGAATATACACCGGCCCTGCTGCCCTCACGGCTTCGCCGGCGTTCCGGCCCGCGGAACGTCGACCCTATCCATACGTGCCATATCCTACCGTATCAGGTCGCAGCAAAAAGGTGGCGCGCTGCTGTACACTTATTCAGCGCTCGCCGGAGTGGCGAAATGGCAGACGCAGCGGACTCAAAATCCGCCGGTGGCAACACCGTGAGGGTTCGAATCCCTCTTCCGGCACCAGAATGCAACAGAGAGCCCGGACGGCGATGTCGTCCGGGCTTTTGTATGCGTGGAAACATGGCAACCGGCTACGTGCCACCCAGCTCGTTTGCGCCTGGCAGCGCGGCGACAAGTCTGCCGACCCGCCGCCCCATTGTCAGGGCGACGTCATCGTCGATGAC
>DATGPC010000221.1:0-4407 GCA_035305265.1 Thermomicrobiales bacterium
TGCAAACGGGTCACCAGCGCGTGATCGCCGGAGATCACGGCCGCGCCATCGCTCGCGGCGGGCGCGAAGCGAAGCCGCATCCGAATCAGCTCTGGAACGCGTTGGCCAATGAGCGCATTGGTCAGGTGTAACTGGCTATCCACGTCCATCCTTTCTGCACGTCGCTACCGGTGTGGATGCCGGCCTCATGCCCATAGAGTACACCGCCCGTGTACGGACATAACTGCTGCGATTCGACGGGAGGGGAACCGGAGGCACGCTACGCGCGTTGCATAGGCACGAGAGGCCGCGCGACGCGGCGTCCTTTTCGTGCGCACCGACCGCTTTACGGCGGGTGATAGAGTGTATGTACAGTTTGAATGGTCGTTTCCGGCCGATCAGTCGTCGACCGGCGTTTCCCGCTGGAAAGGGTTCCTTCATTGGCGATGCGACCAAACTTCTCAACTCCGCCGGCAGGGGGTACACGCTCCCGATCGTTCGGCGAGCATCATGCGCCACCGCATCAGGCCACGCAACGGCTCTCCGCGCCCGCGCCGGAGATCGCCGACCAGCTCGACGACATCGCCGGGCTCCTTCATGACGTCGATGAGCGATCGTCACGCCGTCTCCGTGACCTCGCGACCGCGCTGACGACCGAAAGCGGCCGCTTCCGCTGGTCGGACGTCGACCTGCGCCGTGCCTTCAATACGGACCGACTATCGCACGCCTGGGCCGTCCACCACGAAGGTGGCTACGCCCCGGCTGCAATCGAGATCGCCGACAAGATCCGGAACGTCCTCGTCCTCGTCCCGATCCTGCTCACGTGGGCGGCGCTGGGCGAAGCGGCGAACTCCTACGCCCGGTTCGTCGAACAAAATCCAGACGAGCGGGACACGCCCTTCCTCGTCCTCTGGCAGCGGGGCTTCGACGGCGACACCAGCTGGTTCTCACCGACCTTCTCCGCCGTCGCGCTCGTCGATGCCCTGATCATCGCGATCATCATCATCCTGACGCTCTACGCGCACGGACGGCGAGAGAAGCAGGAGGACCAGATCGCCGATTCGGCCTCGCAGTTCCAGGCCGATTTCGACAATGCGCTCGCAGAGGCGACCGTGCTCCTCGCGACCGATCGCTCCTCCCGCCCGGTCCAGCTCGCGGACAGCGTCGAGCGACTGGTCGACGGCTTCGAGGTCAGCAGCCAGAACCTGCTCAACCAGCTCCAGGCCGAGCACGACCGTCTCGATCACCTCGCCGCCCGGCGCGAGAAGGAATTCGCCGACTTCGGCGTCTTCGCCTCCGGCATGCGTGCCGGCGCAGAGGAGATGCACCGGCTGCTCGTCGACCTGCGCCAGGTTTCCTCCGGCCTCGAACGGGCGCTCGAGGACCTCGGCAGCGACGTCAGCCGCACCGGCGACCAGCAGCGCAGCCTGTTGACCGCCGTCTCGAACCTCGAGCGGCTCACCTCCTCCGCGATCCAGAACGACCAGGCAGCCACGCGTCAGATCGCCCAGGCCGCCGCACGCCTCGCCGAAACCGCCGACAAGGCGATTTCCGGCGCCGAAAGCGCAACCCAGGCAGGGCGCGTGGCGCTGGACGCCGTCCGGGGCATCAGCTCCGTGGCGCAGGACATCGCCGCCAGCCAGTCGCGCGTCGATCGAGCGCTGACGGCGCAGCAAGACGCCAGCACCGCCCTCGCGGAGTCACTCCGCGCGAATACGGCGGGTGCCTCCCAGACAGCACAGCAGCTGACCGAGATCGGCGGCGGCCTGACGCACCTGCAGGAGGAATTCGACCGCATCGCCGCCGCCCAGGCGCAGCAGATCGCTTCGCTGAACAACCTCCTTGGCCAGCAGGCGGAGACCGCCCGCGAGATCTCGCAGGTCGCGAGGGAGCTCGGCACCGCCGGGATCACGACCACCCAGCGCCAGCGCGAGGTCAACCAGACGATGCAGCACCTCGTCCAGCGGCTCGACAGCCTCGCCAACACGCTCAACCGCCAGGTGCAGCAGACGCCCAATGTCGAGAACCTGCAGGCCGCCTTCGCCGCCGCCCTCCGCGCCGAGCTGAATCGGGCGGAAGGCTCCACCGACGATCCCCAGCGAACACCGGGCCGGTGGGCGCGGTCGCGGTCCTGACGGAGCTTTGTAGCGCATGCAGCCATACAAGAGGCGACGACGAACTCGCAGGGACATGATCACGCTCGGAGGCTGGCTCTTCGCCGACCTCCTGCTGGGTCTCTCCATGCTCTTCCTCGTCGCGAACACCGTCGGCGCTCCGCCACCGGAGCCGACCCCAACCCCGCTCCCGAACTACGAGGCCACCGCCGAAGCGCAGATCGCCCAGGCAGACGTGGAGGCGCAGCAGACCGTCGAAGCCATCCAGGCGCAGCTGGAGGACGCCGAGGCAGCCGCCCAGGCGACAGAGGATGCCCGCGCCACCCGAGAGGCGATGTCCGCGAGCGAACGAGCGACGATGGACGCGGAGGCAACCGAGCAGGCCGTTGTGGCGCAAGCCACGATCGAGGCGCTCTCTACCGAGCAGGCGGAGAGCCAGTCGAGCCGCGAAGAGCTGGATAACGAACTGGCGACAACCGTCGCCGAAGCCACCAACGTCGCGGCGCAGGTCGAAGCCCAGGCGACCGAGCAGGCTGCGTTGCAGGCGCAGGCGACAGAGAACGCGGAATCCGGCGTCAACGCGCAGGGTACATCCGCCGCGCTCGAGAACCAGGTCGCGACGAGCCAGGCGCAGGTCGAGGAAGCACAGGCGACGTCGGATGCAGCACAGAACGAGCTGCTGCAGGCCCAGGAGCAGGTTCAGCTCAACTCGCTGAACCCGAACGCGATTCCTGTCACTATCCAGGTCGACCTGGAGGGCGTCATCTCGGGTGATGACGAAGCACTGGAAGATGCCCGCGAGGAGCTGGGCGTCGTGCTCGACCCGTTCCTCGAAGCGGAATCCTGCCGTCTCGGGTTCGTGCTGATCTCGTCCCGCTCACCGGATATCGGCCAGGGTATCCAGTTGTCCGATCGCATAGCGACGATGATCGAGGAGGACTACACCGCGATCCTGCCGGACGCCGCGGACGGCGGCGACCCCGCCCTGGCGAGCGAATCGATCGCCCTCCCCGGCACGACGCCAACCGGCGAGGTCCAGCTGCTGCTCTTCATGAGCTCTGGCTGCCAGGTCGAGGGGTAACGAGACCAGCACATGGGCCATATTCGTACCGCCACACCTTGTGTGTGGCGTTGGGCGCCGAACACAAGGTCCGGCGAAGGCTTACTTGTCCAGCGCTTCCCGGTACACCTCGACCGTCTCCTTCGCCGCCCTCGGCCAGCTGAACTGCGATGCGCGCTGAAGACTGGCCCGTGAGAGCGCCTCGTGCCGAGCATCGTCCGTCATCAGGAAGACGATCGCGCGTAAAAGCTCCTCGACCGTCGGTTCGACACAGAGCCCGGCATCCCCGACGACCTCCGGCAGGCTCGTCCGGTTCGCAACGATCGCCGGGACTCCGCAGGCCATCGCCTCCAGCGGTGTGAGCCCGAAACCCTCGTACTCCGACGGCGTGATGTAGACGTGCGCCGCCTGGTAGAGCGCCAATCGCTCCTCGTCTGTCACACGCCCGGTGAGGACCACGCGCCCCTCCACTCCATGCTCCCGGATCACCGGCTCCAGCGGCGGGAAGACCCGCTCGTTGCCCGTGTGCGGCGCGCCGGCGATCACGAGCCGGACATCGTCATCGAGCGACGGCAGCGCGGCAGCGAACGCCTCGATCAGCAGCGGCAGGTTCTTCCGGCGGTCGAACCCGCCAATGTTGAACAGGTACCGCCCGGTCAGTCCCCATTTCTCCGCAACCAGCGCTATCGCCGACCCACCCGTCCCCGGCACGAAGGACGGGTCAGCCGCCTCCTCGATCACCCGGATCCGGTCTGCCGGGATGCCGAGCACGCGTGCGATATCCGCCTTCGCAGACCGGGACGGCGCGATCACCCTTCTTGCTTTTTTCACCGAACGCGCCATCGTCGCGAGGTAGAGCCGCATCGCGCGACTCGCCCGGTAGTCGTCCATCACGAACGGGATCACATCGTGGATCGTCGCCACGACCGGGATCGGCGACGACAGCGGCGCCGACATCTGCGGCAGGTGCAGCAGGTCCGGCTTCGGATTCCCGGCCGCCAGCACGCCGCCCGCCACCCCGAACGCATCCCACAGGAACCGGTGCTGCTTCGAGCCTGGATGCAGGAATCGCCCGGGCGCCGGCTCGACGAGGTGCATCCGGACGCCCAATGAATCGGCATCCGCATTCAGGGCATCCAACAGCCCGCGCAGGTAAGTCCCGATGCCGGACGCGGGCAAGGCAAGGAAATTGCCATCGATGGCAACAGTGATTGTGTCGTCGTGGTGGGATTCATTGCGAGGCGTCATCACGAA
>DATGPC010000222.1:0-3000 GCA_035305265.1 Thermomicrobiales bacterium
ACCGTTCGCGGCGGTCGTGATCATCGAAGGGATCAGGGGGATGGTCGGCCCAACCCAGAGCGTGTTCTGGAGCAGGGAGGCAAAGCCGTACCCGTCCATCGGCATTTCCAAAGTCTCGCCGGTCACCGGCCCCGGCATGGAGACGCTGAGCGGCGAGGCATTCATCGAATCGAACACCAGCTGGAGCTTCGCCTCCAGGTCGGGATTCGCCTCGGCGCATGCCGGATCGCTCTCGCATCCCTCGAAGATCAGGCGCAACGACTCGCTGATACCGAGATACTGGTCCTCCATCACGACCATGCGATCGGCCGGGGACGGCGACGCGAGAATCGACGCGCGGACGGCCGGGGAGTAATCCCGCAGGTACTCCATGGCGAGACGTGATCCATACGACACGCCGTAGAGATCGATCTGGTCCAGCCCAAACGCCAGTCGAATCGACTCGATATCGGCGGCACTGTTGCGGATGGTAAAGGCGTCGAACTGCAATCCTTCCGCGAGGAGATCATCCTTACACCCCTGGATCTCCTGAAAGAAGGCCTCCAGCGGGTCGGATGGCGTGGATTCCGCCTCCGCATCTTCGGTATCGACTACGTCCGCGGGTGTCGCGGTCGACACGGTCGCGATCTGGCGGTCGGCCGGGCAGATCATGCTGGGCGTGGACAGGCCCATCCCCCGCTGGTCAAAGAGGATGACATCCTGCGTTTCGAGCAGGGGCAGGAACATCGGGTCGTCACCACCGAACCCCACGAGGATGCTCTGCAAGGTCTGGCCGGGGCCGCCCTGCAGCATGACCAGCGGCGGGTTGGCGGGTGAATCCGCCGTGCTCTTCAGGCGAATCAGCGGCAACGACACGGTCTCGTCCGTGTCGCGATCGTAGTACAAGGGCACGGTGACCGTGCCGCACTCCGCGTTCTCGCCAGCGGTGAAGCCCTCCGGAAGCTCATAGGCGCATTCCGACTCCGTGAAGGTCGCTTCGGTTGTGGTCGCCTCCGGGGTGGGCTGGGCGGCATGGGCCATGGGCCCGGACGACCATACGACGGCGAGAGCAAGGAACAACGACGTCAACAACGATCTCGACATGGAGACGTTCTCCTGTTTCGATTCCTGCGAGCGGCCGGCAACTTCCCGGCCCAACCCGCAGTGTTGTCCGCGCGGCCGCCGATTTCATGACATTTTTGCGAACTGCCCCGAGGTGACGTCGCTACGCCACCACCTCGGGCAGCATGCCCTGGGCGGGGGCGAGGATGGCGCCAGTGCGCACCAGCGCGATCGCGCGGTCCATATCCGGGGCGATGTAGCGATCATCCTCCATATAGGGAATCTCGCGCCGGACAAGGAAGCGCACCTCTTCCAGCGCCTCGCTGGACGGCAACGGCATGTGGAAATCGCAGCCCTGCGCCGCACAGAGCAGCTCGATCGCGATGATCGCGCGCAGGTTGCGGAGCATTGGCATGAGGCGGCGGGATCCGTGGGCGGCCATCGAGACATGATCCTCCTGGTTGGCGGAGGTGGGGATGGAATCGACGCTGGCCGGGGTCGCCCGCTGCTTGTTCTCGGAGACGAGGGCTGCGGCGGTGACCTGCGGGAGCATGAACCCGGAGTTCAGGCCCGGCTTCGGCGTCAGGAACGCCGGGAGGCCGGAGAGCGCGGGGTCGATCAGCATGGCGATGCGCCGCTCGGCGAGCGAACCGATCTCGCAGAGGGCGAGCGCGATCATGTCTGCGGCGAACGCGACCGGCTCGGCGTGGAAGTTGCCGCCGGAGAGGGCCTCGGCATCCTCCGGGAAGATCAGGGGATTGTCGGTGACGCCGTTCGCTTCGGTTTCGAGCGTACGCGCCGCCTGGCGAAGAAGGTCGAGCACGGCTCCCATGACCTGCGGCTGGCAACGCAGGCAGTACGGATCCTGGATGCGCTCATCGTTCTCGCGATGGGATTCGCGGATCGCGCTTCCGGCCATGAGGGCGCGGAGCGCGGCAGCCGATTCGATCTGACCCTGGTGGCGACGAAGCTCATGGATGCGCGGGTCGAACGGCGTGTCGGAGCCTTTCGCGGCCTCTGTCGAGAGGGCGCCGGTGACCAGGGCGCACTGGAAGAGACGCTCGGCCTCGAACAGGGCGGCGAGCGCGTGCGCGGTCGAGAACTGGGTGCCGTTCAGGAGGGCGAGCCCCTCCTTCGGGCCAAGGGCAAGCGGCTCGAGTCCAGCGTCGACGAGGGCCTTGCCGGCGGGCATGCGGCCGGACGGCGTGTCCACCTCCCCTTCCCCGATCATCGCGGCCCCCATGTGGGCGAGCGGGGCGAGATCACCGGAGGCGCCAACCGAGCCTTGCGCCGGGATAACGGGCAGGATATCGCGCTCGAGCATCGCCTCGATCATGCGAACGGTATCGAGACGGACACCCGATGCGCCTTGCGCGAGATTGGCGAGCTTGAGGGCCATCATCAGGCGGACGATGTCGCGCTCGACGGAGTCGCCGGTACCGGAGGCGTGGGAGAGGACGATGTTCCGCTGGAGACGTTCGAGATCGGCCGAGGGAATCCGCACGGACGCCAGTTTGCCGAACCCGGTGTTGACGCCGTAGACGGGCAGGCCGGCGTCGACAATGCGGGCGATAGCTTCGGCACTTTCCTCGATAGCGGGAACGGCACGTTCGTCCAGGGCAACTCCCGAACCGCGATAGATCCGCCGACAGTCCGCCAGGGTAACGGCGCCGGGAGTGAGCCTGCGGGTATCGATCGTCCTCATGCGGGGCCTCCCGACGGGGAGGACGGAATGCTCCAGGGACCGGAGTTCCGCACATCCTGACGATTCACAGCCGTCGACCCTGCGACTGATGTTCCGACCGGGAGACCGCTGGTCACTCCCTTCCGTGCGCTCATGGCTTCCCCCTCCAGATACGCGCGTGCAACGGATTGAACCCGATTCGATAGACAAGCTCGGCAGGCTCGTCGATATCCCAAATCGCGAAGTCGGCGCGCTTCCCCGCTTCCAGGGACCCG
>DATGPC010000223.1:0-7567 GCA_035305265.1 Thermomicrobiales bacterium
ATGAGGGCATCAACGTCACCAGCCGGAGATGAAACAACGGGTTCCGAGGCGGCATTTTCGACGGACTCCCCAGTAGACAGCCGGTCACCGAGAAGCACCTCGATCGGGATAGCTATGAGCCATCGATGCCGATTGCCGAATGTCACCTTCGTCGCTTTCAAGTGTCCCCGACTGATCCGCCTGCGAATCGTTTCCTCGGTCACCCCGAGTATCTTCGCTGCTTCCTGCGTCGTCGCCATAACGGCCATGACTGAACCACCTTTGCTCGTGATGTCTCAGGACATCAACTCAAACCACGCTGACATATCTGATCCAGTGAGTTGGATCAATGCCGTAGCGCAGATCTGTTAGGACCCAGGGGTAGGGGTGACTCAGCAAGTGAGGCGACTCTAGTGGAGAGTCTTGGAGCGGCGGCCATAGTGGGGTGAAACCAGACAGCTTCACTGACAAGGTTCAGTGTATCAGACACGAGATTCCTTGCTATAACCCTAGCCTTGTGTATAATTAATCTTAGCCCGACGTCTCCAGTCATCTATCAAGGCGTATCGCCCCAAGGCCGTCGCTTCATCGGCCACCGATGAGGAAGACGGTCCCTGTGGTTCGTCAATGCATCTATGGAAACACCACCCCGCACGATTAGCAGAGACGCCCTCTTGCAGCCTCACGAGGGACTGCATGTTGTCCTTCGAGCTCCTGCGATCCCTTCTTCGTGGTAACGGGTGGCATGCTAACCAGGAGAAACTTCATGGTAACTCGCCGAGCACATGGGGAAGGAACTATACGCCAGCGGACCGATGGTCGCTGGGAGGCCAGGATGAGCCTGCCAGATGGACGCCGCAAGAGCTTTTACGGCAAAACACGCAAAGCGGTCCAGGACCAACTCCGAGAGGCTCAGAGAAAGGTCGAGTCTGGCATTGACCTGTCTAAAGACAGAATCACTGTCCGTCAATACCTGGAACATTGGCTCAAGGACATCGAGCCCAATGTCCGCCCCTCTACCCACACGAGTTATTCGTCGTATTGTCGGAATCATCTGATCCCGTCCCTGGGATCAATTCGCCTTAGCGAGCTGAAGGCTCCGCACGTCAACACCATGCTCCGAGAGATGGCCGAGAAGGGTCTTGCTCCGCGAACGCGAAACTATGCGCGTAGCATCCTGCGAAAGGCGCTCAATGACGCAATCGATGCCGACCTCCTCTCGTCCAATGCAGCAGAGAAGGCGCGACCCGCTCGCCAATCGACTGCCCCAATAGAACCCTTGACGCCCGAGCAGGTCCAAATACTACTCCGTCATACCCGCGATCACTGGCTAGGCCCTTTGATTCACACGGCGATCGGAACCGGTCTTCGTCAAGGAGAACTATTCGGTCTCCGGTGGGACGATGTCGATCTCGAGAACGCCACCATCACCGTCCGGTTCGCACTTCAGCGCATTAACAGGGTGCCGACGTTCGTTCCTCCCAAGACCGAGAAAAGCCGACGAACGATCGCGCTGGACCCAACAACCCTGGCGGCACTCAAGCGGCAGAGGATCAGACAACTTGAGGCCCGCATGGTGGCTGGCGAGAAATGGCAGGACTGGAACCTTGTCTTTACCAGCACCATTGGTACACCCCTCGATCAGAGCAACGTGACGCGACAGTTTCAACGGTTGCTCCGCGAGGCCGGATTACCACGCCAGCGATTTCACGATCTCCGCCATTGTGCGGCTTCACTTCTCCTGTCCCAAGGTGCCGAACTTCGCACGATTCAAGAGTTCCTAGGCCATTCCCAAATCAGCCTCACGGCGAACACCTATACCCACCTCTCGGAGAAATTGAGGCGGGATACTGCCCAGCGGATGGGTGAAGCCCTTTCAGGTACGTGACGCTTTTGGGGTCAAATCAGGGGTCAAAATTGCAAGAAGGGAGGTAGTACAACGCTACCTCCCTTTATTATTCCCATGATGACAGGGTATTTCGTGGTGACCCCCCCGGGATTCGAACCCGGAACCTGCGGATTAAAAGTCCGTTGCTCTGCCGTTGAGCTAGAGGGTCGTGCACATGCGGTGCGGGGTCAATCGTACCGCGCCGGGCGACTTCCCTGCCACAGCGTGACAGGACGAATTCTCCGCGCTGGCGTACCATCCGATGAACGACCTCGCCGTCCTCGTCGGAAGGAACGAGTCAGGCTCCATGTCCCCCGAACTGTTGCATTGGCCGCTGGGGTTCCTCGCGGCACTCGCCGTGGCCGGAACGGCGCGCAAGCGGCGATCGCTCAGTGTTGACGGCACCGTTGCCGCAATAGCTCTCGGCACCCTCCTCGTCGGGCTTTCCGGGTGGTGGGCAGGAACCCTGATTGTGGTGTTCTTCGCGTCGTCGAGCGTGCTGTCCCACACCAACAAGACCGAAAGCATCGACCAGGTACGCGGCTCGGAACGCGATGCGGTGCAGGTCCTCGCCAACGGGGGCATCGCTCTCCTGGCAGCGGTGCTCTATGCAGCAACCAGCAACGGCATGTGGATGACACTCCTCGCAGGCTCGATCGCGGCGGTCAACGCCGATACCTGGAGCACGGAAATCGGGCGAACCAGCCGCTCCCTTCCTCGCCTGATCACGACCGGCAAGACAGTCCCGGCAGGGACATCTGGAGCCGTCAGTCGTCGCGGCCTGTTCGCCGCCCTCAGCGGAGCAGCCCTGATCGGCGTCGTGTCATGGATCGGCTGGTGCACTGGCTGGCTCCCGGATACAGACTCCGCCACGCTCAGCGCAGTCGCGGTGATCGCGGGCGGTTTCGCCGGCTCGCTCGTCGATTCGCTCCTCGGTGCAACGATCCAGGAGCAACGGTGGTGTGACACCTGCGGCAAGCACACTGAGGCTCGCATTCACCGTTGCGGCACGCTCACTCGCCCCATCCGTGGGCTCCGCCATGTCAACAACGACATTGTGAACCTGAGCTGTGGCGCGAGCGGCGCGATCGTCGCATGCCTCCTGGCGCTGGTGCTCGGATAGCCCATCGCGAGTCAGTCCCATAGGGTAAGATCAGTAGAAATCGAGTGTCCGGACGAACGCCCCGGGCCCGATCGCCGCGCGCTTCTGGTTGTGACATGCGTCTTGCGCCTGCCGGTCGGTCATACCCGATAATCGCGTGGACGCACGCCGTCACAGCGATCCGGTCACGTCATTCGCGTACCTTTGCAGCAGGGACGAGGAGCATTATGCCGCCAATCGCATCACGTCACCATGACAGCCGTCACGAGAGTCGATCGTTCTTCACCCGGGGTCGCGCGCTGGCACTGGCGGCGATGATCGGCATCGGCGGCACGATCGCTCCGGCCACAATGGCGCAGGAATCAACGCCTGTCGCATCGCCGGAGGCCACACCTGCCGCTGTCCAGGATCCGGAAATCACGACGCTGATGGAATCCTCCTTTGAGGAATTCCCTCCCGCGCCGATGACGGTACGCATGCTTCGGATCACGCTCGAACCCGGCGCCGCAACGCCGATGCACACGCATCCCGGCCCCGAGTTCGATTTTATCGAGTCGGGCCAGCTGACCATCCGCAGCGACGGCGAAGCCCCGGTCACCCGGGCCGACGGAACCGAAGAGGTTTCCACCGGCGAGGAGATGGTCCTCTCGGCGGGCGACTGGGTTCTGTTCCCGCCGGAAGTCGGCATGTACTACATCAACAACGGTGACGAACCGGTTGTCATGCTCTCCGCGGTCATGCTGCCGGTTGGCACAGCCTACCCGCAAAGCATCACCTACACCGAAGGCCAGCCGACATCGGCGGACTTCGACGGCGTGTCGTTCACCGTCCTCGGCGACGGCCTCGTGCAGTCGATGCCTTCACCGCCTGTCAATGTCGCGATCAGCGATGTCACCCTGCCGCCGGGCACCGATCTCCCTGCATCTAATGGCGTGGCGATGTACTCGCAGGTCGAAGGCAATTTCTCGTTCATCGTTGAAGACGGAATGGTGCAGGTGAGCCGCAGCGAACTGGAATCTCTGCAGCCAAACGCGGTCATCGGCGAGGAATTCGTGCTGGAGCCGGGTGACGCGGCATTCTTCCCGGCCGGCGTTGGTGCGACATCGCGCGCGGACCAGACGGAGGAACTGAATCTCCTGGTGCTCGAGATGACGTTCGGCGAGCCGATGGAGGAAAACGCGGCGCAGCTGACCTTCACCTCTGGCGCTAGCGCCACCGGTGACGCAACGGGCGGCCCGGATCCTGAGGCAGACGAAGCCGATGAGGAGCAGGCAAACGGCGTGATTGGTCAGGTCGGCACGATCAACGCCGAATTCGTCAACGTCCGCTCCGAGCCGAGCACGACCAGCGACGTCGTCGACCAGGTTTCGACGGGCGTCGAGGTCGAGATCGTTGGTGGCCCGGTAGACGCCGAGGAGATCACCTGGTACGAGATCCAGGTGAATGTCGAAGGCGGAGCACGCGGGTGGATGTCGGCCGATTTCGTCGATGGAATCGTGGTTGAGGAGCCGGAGGACGCCGCCGAGTCCACGCCTGAAGCAGACGATACCGATGCTGACGAAGCTACCGGCGAGTTCGCCGAGGGCGACGTGGTGCAACTGACCGAGGACACCGTCCGCATCCGCGCCGAGGGCAATCTTGGTGGCGACATCATCAACACCTTCGACGCCGGGACCCAGTTCCAGATCACAGGTGAGGCGGTCGATGCGGACGGGTTCACCTGGTATCCCGTGACGCTGGTGGATGATCCGTCGATCAGCGGCTGGGTAACGGTCGACTTCATCGAGAGCGCACCGTAGGACTCGAGAGTAAACACCAAAAGGAAAAGTGCCCCGGGAGTTCATTCCCGGGGCGCTTTTCCCTTTAGTCCATGGCCGACCAGTGTCAGGCCCTGCGAGATTGCTCCGCCACCACGGCACCACGCATGACATCGACTGGCGCAGGCTGCCCGATCCACAGCTCGAAGGCTCGTGCTCCCTGGTAAATCAGCATGCCCAGCCCATCCAGCGTCCCGAGGCCCCGATCTCCGGCGGCCCGAAGCAGCGGCGTCTCGCGATACGTGAGGTCCATGACCAGCGTCGCGGGCGACAGGTGATCGAGCGCCTCCGCATCGACCGGCATCTCATCGTGCCAGCCGAGCGATGTCGCATTCACGAGCAGGCTTGCGTCAGGGAACGTCGCTTCGACCACTCGCTCCCAGGGCACAACGTCCACGCCGAACCCGGCTCCCAGCGCCTCGGCGCGGGCAAGCGTCCGGTTCGCGAGGACGATGCGATCGAAGCCCATCTCCCGGAGCGCGACGATGACGGCGCGTGACGCACCACCGGCACCGAGTACGACCGCAGTCCCCCGTATGATGTCCGGGAACGTCGCATCGATTGACTGCCGGAAGCCAAACGCGTCCGTGTTGTCGCCGATCAGGCGGCTCCCGTCCCGGATGATGGTGTTCACCGCACCGATCTGTTGCGCCGTGTCGCTCACCTCGTCCACGAGCGGCATGACGGACTGCTTGTGCGGAACGGTGACATTCGCGCCGAGCATCGACTCGCCGCGCAAGGATTCCACGCGCGAGGGAAGGTCGGCAGCCGAGGTCTCCCACAACTCGTAGGTCGCGTCGATACCGAGTGCCTCGAACGCGGTGTTATGCATGTGCGGCGAGAGCGAATGGGCAACCGGGTCGCCGATTACACCAGCATGGCGCATACGTCTCCCCTTTCGTCAGGCAGCGTCGGCGGTGACGCGATTGCGGTCCGCGACGAGGTTGCCGGGCAGGAAGCCTCCGCCCTGGCACTGCTCCCAATCCGGATGCTGCTCACAGGTGTTTGCGTTGTGCTCCTCGAGCGTGTTGGCGAAGACATGCGCGCCGGACTCGTCACCGGTCGTGACGAAATAGAGGAAGGAATCGCCGGACGGCTGCAGCACCGCCTGGATGGACGCGAAGCCCGGGTTGGACACGGGTGTCGGCGGCAATCCTTCTGTCTCGTAGGTGTTGTACGGGCTTCCGGATGCCTGCTCCAGCAGCTCCGTGTTCAGCACCGGCCACCACTCTTCCGGGGTTCCCACGACGTACTGCAGCGTGGGGTCTGCATTGAGCACCATCCCCTCCTCGAGCCGATTCAGGTAGACCTGCGCGATGATCGGACGCTCCTCGGGAATCTGCGCCTCCCGCTCGACAATTGACGCGAGGATGACCACCTCGTAGATCGACAGACCGAGCGCATCGGCTTGCTCCCGCATCTCGGGCGTGAAAGTGCTCTCGAACGTCGTGAGCTGGAGGTGGATCACATCCGCCGCGCCGGCGCCCTCACCGATGTTGTAGGTGCTCGGGAAGAGGAAGCCCTCGAGCGTGGCACCTTCCGGAACGCTCTCGAGGAAGCTGTAGCTCCCTCGGAACCGGTCCACGTCCTGTGCGGCGGCAAGGTATTCTGCCGCGCCGTTCTGGAGGCCAGCCTCCTCGACAACAGCGGCGTTCTGCTCGATTCGCTGACCTTCGATGAACGTCACGCTGAACGATGGCTGACTGGTGTTACCCTGCGCCGCCTCCTCGTCGTCGGGGGCGTCCTCCGAGGGAACCGTCACCCGGTCGATGATCTCGGGCACGCTCATGCCAACCCGAAGGTTGTACACACCGGGCTTGAGCTCACCTCCACCGAACCGCAATCGCTGCTCGAAGTAGAAGCCATAGCGGATCACCTCCGCATCCGTCAGCTTCTCTGCGACGGAGCTCCCATCGTCTTCCTCGGTGATCTCGACCGTCACGGGCCGCCCCACCATCTCGGACTGCGACTCGGACGTCCAGTAATCGAAGAACCAGACGCTTCCTCCAGCAATCGCGACGGTAAGCACCACGATGCTGAGGATCTTCACGGTCTGGACAAGCAGGCGAATCAAGGGATAACGACTCCAGTAGCTGTTCGAAGACATACATGGTGGCCGGGAGGGTATCATGGGCGCCGGAGATCAGCTTCCGCCCGACCTGGGAGCACCGCGTCCGCGATGCTGCGGGTATTCTACGTTGTCAGAACGATGCCGACCCACCAATCCGTTTCGCCATCCGAAGAACATCCGCCACTCATCGTCATCGTCGGCCCGACGGCGGTCGGCAAGACGCGCCTCTCGATCGACCTTGCGGAGGAGATGAATGGCGAGATCGTGAACGCCGACTCTCGCCTGTTCTATCGGGGAATGGATATCGGGACGGCAAAGCCGACGCTCGAGGAACGCCGGGGCGTGCCTCATCATCTGGTCGATTTCCTCCACCCCAATGATCCGGTGTCCCTGGCGACCTTCCAGGATCTCGCCTTCGCCGCGATCGACGACGTCCTGGCTCGTGGAAAGATCCCGTTCCTCGTCGGGGGGACGCCGCAGTACATCAACGCCGTCGTCGAGAACTGGCAGATTCCGCGTGTCGAGCCCGACCCGGAACTGAGATCGCGACTTCAGCGGGAGGCGGACGAACATGGCGCCGATCATCTCCTCGCCAGGTTACGGAAGGTCGACCCCGTCGCCGCAGATCGCAACGCCGGGAATACGCGTCGGGTCATCCGGGCGCTGGAAGTCTGGGAAAAGACCGGCGTTCCGATCACCGCCCAGCAAGG
>DATGPC010000224.1:0-2433 GCA_035305265.1 Thermomicrobiales bacterium
AGGACGGGTGCGAAGGCTTCGACGCCGGCGACGGTGCACGGATTGACCCACATCTGGACGCGATGGATGCCGGCGTCGGCGTAGGTACGGAGGCTGGCCGCAATCTCTTCCGGCGTGCCGGTGAACTCGTTGCCACTCATCATCCCATCCAACCAGGCGTCCCCGGGCAGGGACGGTCCGGAGAGATCAGCGAGCAGGAAGGTCGAACGCTCGAGGGTGGCGGGGTCACGGCCGACGTCCCGGCAGGCTTCATCGACACCGGCATTCGTCGCCGCGATGGTGTCCGGGGTGGTACCGAGATCGGCGTTCCAGGCATCGGCGTAACGACCCGCCATACGAAGGATGCGCGGACCACCGCCGCCGACCATGATCGGCGGTCCTTGCGGGCGCGGACCGAGCGGCAGAAGCGAACACTCGCGGACCGAGTAGTACTCCCCCTCGAAATCCACGTACCGGTCTCTCAGGAGGGTGCTGATGACCTGGATGGCTTCCTCGAAGCGGCTGACCCGATGATCGAAAGGGAACCCGAAGGCGCGGTACTCGGGCTCGTGCCACCCGGACCCAATCCCGAGCACGAACCGGCCGCCACTGATCTCGTCGATGGAGTCGGCGATCTTGGCGAGCAAGGCGGGATTGCGATAGGCGGTGCTGCCGACCAACGTCTCGATCTGGATGCGTGAGGTGATCGCCGCCAGCGCGGCGAGGAAGGACTAACAATCCCACACGCCGATCTTCCTGTCCTCCCCCACTTGCATCACCAGATGGTCGCCCATCGATACCGAATCGAACCCAAGCTCCTCGGCGCGAAGGGCGATCGCGGAAGCCTCGCGCCACCCGAGCGCTGGGGGTCCGTCGGTCTGGAGAATATGGATCCCGACCTTGATGGCGCGTGATGAAGGGGTAGACCCGGCGGCAGGTACGTCGTTCATGGCGAGCCCTCATGCTCTCCCGCAGCGCGAGATCAGATGCCTGGCACGACGCACGGCGGGGAATCATGCATCGCCCGTGATCGAGGATGTGGTCCCTGCGCGTATGGAAAAATGCGTGGCCCGGTAGCCGGATAGTGCCTGTGCCGATGCTGTTTTGTCAATCGAATTACTGGGCTCTGTGGACAGACGGCGCACTCTCTGATCGGGAGACCGCGCTTCGCGTAGGGTTCTTCGCTTCGCTCAGAATGACGAGGCGTAGTGGTCGCTGTTGGAAGGCGGGCAGATTTTGCGGGCCAGCGGTGAGGGCTCGTTCGCTTCACGCGAGGAGGACTATTGCGGTCCAATTGGGCCCGTTCACCGGTTTGAAGCGGCCGCACGTCGTCCCGGACGAAGGCGGCACGATCCGCGTCAGGGCATGCCCGGAACTGCGTTCGTTCCCTTCAGATGGGCGAGGGCAGGTTGTGAACGCATGCCACTTCGGTCAAGGCCGTTTTCCTTCTCCATGTAGACATATTGAATATTCGTTCCTACAATAGCTTCGAATTTTTCCGATGAATAGCCAGTCGGCCTTCGCCGGCAGGGACCCTCTCGTCACGGCGCGGACGTCGTGGGGGCTTCCGTTGGCTGTGCCTGAGGAATGAAGGAGAAGCGTGTCTCATGAGAAGACTCTTTCGGATCATGTTCCTGCTCATGGCGATGATGGTCGCCGTGAACCCCGTGGCCGGCGCCGAATCGACGCCGCAGGCGGAGCCGGTGGTGACGGAAGTGACCGCTGATGAGGCTCAAAGCCCGGTCGATCATGAACGTGACGCACCGGGGAGCGACGACATGGCGACGGAAGATGCCTCGCCCATGGGATCTCCGGCGGCTGAAGAAACGACACAGACGCGGCAGCACTCGCTGGAGGTCGAGGCGCAGCAGCTGGCCGTCGGAACGCTGGTGGTCACGGTGGTAGGGAGCAACCCCGATCACCCGGTCCCGCCCGGGGCATTCGTCTGCGTGTCCGATGTGTGGATGTGCGACACGTGGTACGGCGAGCCGCTGACGTTCACGGTGCCCGCGGGTGATTACATCGTCTCCTTCGACATGTGGGAGGACAGCTACTACACCGATACGCTCATGCCGGTCTCGGTACTGACGGGCGAGACAGTGGACGTCACCCTGACGCTGGAACCGCGACAGCCGGGCACGCTGCGTCTCTTCATCTCGACGGACACGGCCGCGCCGGTCCCGGCCGGGACGGTGGCCTGCGTGCAGCAGGATGCGACGGACTATACCGACGCGATCGATACGTGCCTCCCGGTCGAGAGCGGCGTGGTCGATTTTGTCGTCAACGAGGGCTGGGTCGACGTTTCGGTCATCACGCCCGACGACAGCGGTTTCTATGGCACCAGCGCCCAGGTATGGGCCACCGGTGGGACGGTCTCTCGGGAGTACCTGGTCCTGGAAGATGACGCCGACGCAGTCGTGATCATCGACGTGGCGACGGAGGACGGCCAGATCC
>DATGPC010000225.1:0-2520 GCA_035305265.1 Thermomicrobiales bacterium
GCCTCGGTAGGCGTCCATCGCGTCGGCCTGCCGTGTCCTGATCTCCAGTGGCCAGTCGAGCCACCAGCCACCACCGAGCTCGGCCTTGATGGAAACGTACATGGCGTAGTCGTCCAGCCACGCCGGCTCGTTCTCGAGGTAATCTTGGAAGTCGGATGCCAGTTTCTCCGATGCCCCCTGATCGAAGCGCTCGAAGGCCTTCCGAAGCATCTCCATCCGGAAGGGCGTCACGCGCTCGAAATCCACAAAATCCCGGGCGAAACCCAGGGCGGGCTCGAGCTCGGATTGCTCGAGCAGCCCGTCGCCCTGCAACCAGGCAAGGGAGACGAACATCGGATTGCCCGCAAAGGCCGATGTCGCCGAGTATGGCGAATCGCCAAAACCCGTCGGCGCAAGCGGCATGACCTGCCACAGGCGCTGCCCTGCTTGCTTCAGCCAGTCAACGAACCGGAATGCTTGCTCCCCGAAATCGCCAATTCCAAAGGGCGACGGGAGCGATGACGGGTGCATGAGGATTCCGCTCTCGCGGGGAAAGTTCATCTGGGTGGTCCTTATCTGTTCCAGCACCGTATGCGGCACGTCGACGACGTCCGCGCGCGGCGCACGATCTATCGTACGCCGTCACCATGCGGGATGCGTGCCATTGATTCCTTTTATTCGCCCGCAGGCTCGAGAAATTCGAAGGCAACCCAGCCCTGCGTGTCGAGTACCTCGATCTGCACCCATTCCGACCCGTCATCTTCACGGATGACCGGTCCGCCGATCACCTCGACCACCTGGAACTCTCCGATCGGTTCGCCGAACGCAAGCTCGCAGTCGGTGCCCGGTCCCACCCGGAAGTTCACGTCGACGGCGACGACGTACGTCGACGGCTCTCCGGTGAACGGGGGCACATTCTCGACGTCACAGCTGCTAACGGAAAGCGGCTCCGCGGCAGAAGACTCCGGTGTGGCGGCTGGTGTAGATCCGGAAGCCGGCGTGGCTACATCGGTGGCTACCGGGGTTGAAGCAAGATCGGTGGTGGCGCCGGTGGTACCGTCGCCCTCGATCTCATCAGAGCCGGTTGCGTCCGTCCCGAGATCCATCTCAGGCGTCGCGCCCCCTGCCCCGTCGGGAGTCGCAACATCGTCCATCTCAGGCGGCGTGAGAACCGCATCGGTCTCGGGAGTAGCGGAGGGCGGCGTACCGACATCCGTCGCTGCCGGAACGGTTGGCGTCGCAGACTCTGGCACGGTTTCATCCACGTCGGATGCGGTCGGTGACTCGGCAGCAATGACCGGTGGAGTCCCCGTCGCCTCTTCAGCTTCCTGAGTCACCTCGACGGTCGGCTGCGCGTCCGACGTCTCCGGGGTTTCCTCCTCGCCGTTGTCCTCTGCACCACAAGCGGCGAGGAGCACGCTCGCGATAACGAGCGTCATGACGCGAAGTACCCGAACGACCCGTTCCATATCCATCCTCGATTCCTCCATCAGGACTGGTCTCGATCGACGATGGCCGTGGAACGGCTCGCTCGTCGACTATCGTTCTTCCAGGCTATCCCGCAGGATCTCCATATGTTCCAGCGCCAGACCCGTGCCAATCGCGACGCACGAAAGCGGGTCGTCCGCCACATAGCACGGCACGCCGGTCACTTCGGTCAGCAGTTCCGGGAGCTGGCGCAGCATCGCCCCGCCCCCGGTCAGGATCATTCCCTTGTCGATAATGTCCGACGACAGCTCCGGCGGCGTTTCCTCCAGAACCGCTCGCACCGCGCCGATGATCGCCTCCAGAGGCTCCGTGATCGCGTCCGTGATCTCGCTCGCGCGAATCTGGACCGTTCTCGGAAGCCCCGCAACCTCGTCACGGCCCCGGACCTCCATCACCTGATCCTCTTCCATCGGCATGGCGCTGCCGATCGCAATCTTGACCTCCTCAGCTGTCCGCTCACCGATACGAAGGTTGTACCGGCGCTTGATATGGTTGCTGATCGCATCGTCAAACTTGCTACCACCGACGCGCAATGAACGGGCCACCACGATCCCGTTCAACGAGATCACGGCAACCTCGGTTGTCCCGCCACCGATGTCGATAATCATGTTGCCAGAAGGGTCGGCGACCGGTACCCGGGCGCCGATCGCGGCGGCCAGCGGCTCGCTGATCAGGTACGCGCGGCGGGCGCCGGCGTTCAGGGCTGACTCACGAACCGCCCGCCGCTCCACGCCGGTCACGCCGGCCGGAACGCAGATCATCACGTCCGGCCGGATGAACGAGAACCGTCCAACGGCCTTGTTGATGAAGTATTCGAGCATTTTCTGGGTAACGACATAGTCGGCGATCACTCCGTCCCGCATTGGACGGACCACTTCGATGGTCTCTCGAGGCTCTCGACCGAGCATGTCCCGCGCCTCGATGCCGACTGCCTTCACCTTGCCGTCCTTGGCGGAGATCGCCACGACAGACGGCTCGTTGATCACAACACCACGGCCACGCACAAACACCAGCACGTTGGCCGTTCCAAGATCGATCCCTATTTGCTTCGCC
>DATGPC010000226.1:0-3687 GCA_035305265.1 Thermomicrobiales bacterium
CACGATGCTGGAAACACTGCGTGAGTATGGTCTCCAACAACTCGACGAAGCCGGGGAGATGTCGCCAACCCGGGATCGCCATGCCAATTTCTACCTGGAGGAAGCCATCCAGGGCGAGTTCGCCTGGTGCATGTTCCTGCCTGAAGGACTTTTCTGGCTGAAACGGCTGGTCGCCGACCACGGAAACATGCGGACAGCGCTCCAGTGGTTGTATGAACGCGGAGACATCACGACCTGCCTCCGGATGGCCGGAGCCCTGGCGACTCTCTGGACCGTCTGCGGAAATCTCGATGAAGGGCGGATGTGGCTTGAGCGGCTGCTCGCTGACCAACGCATCGCCAACGATGCGGTCCGGGCGAATGGGCTCGCCACACTGAGCTGGATCTCAAACGAGCAAAACCACGCGGACAGGGCCTTCGAGCTGGCGGAAGAAGTTATTGCCTTGTCCCGAAAGATCAATATCCCGCTGGATGCCATCCGGGGGCACACGTTGTCCGGTGTCGCAGCCGTGGATCTGGGTCAACATGACCTGGCGAGACAGCGACTCGAGGCAGCGATCGCGCTCATGAGCGCTCCCGGAATGCCCGGCTGGATGCAGAACTTCATCCAGAACACAATGGTCTGCCTCGGATATGCCGAGCTTACGCGCGGGAGCCTCGAGGCAGCTGAAGCGTGGTTCAATGATGCCCATAGCTATGACCTCGCCCGCGGGTATGAACCGGGCACGAGTTATATCCTGGGGAGCAACGTCCTCGCCGGCCTGATGTGGGTCGCCAGAGCAAAGGGAGACGCACCGCGTGCCCTCCAGTATTCGAAACAGCATCTCGGCCTGAACACCGGTTACCCCAACATCAGTTATTTCGTCCATGCCATATGCGATATCGCCGGTGCGCTCTCCGCACTCGGGCAGTACATCCCGGCTGCGCGGCTCTTTGGCGCGTCGGAAGCACTCCATGAATTGTATGGATTCAACTTCGTGGAATCCTTTCATATGCAGCGAGCCGCCGGGCTTCCCGAACCCTGGGCACGGGAAAGCGAGCCATGCGGAACCGCCGAGGCGCTCCGAGACGCACTCCGGCCACGCACTGTCCCGTTGTTACCGGCATCGATCACGGCCGATGCGCTGGAACGAGCCTGGGCCGAGGGAAGAACGTTGTCGCTGGATGCGGCGGTTGCCGAGGCGTTGGCGGCGGCACCAGTGAAGGACATCACCCCGGAACCGGGCCACAATCTCACCCCTCGCCAGATGGAGATCCTCCGGCTCCTCGTCGATGGCCTCTCGAACCGGGCGATCGCGGAGAGACTCTCCCTCAGCGAACGCACGGTCGAGCACCATATCATGCACATCCTCGACCGTCTCGGCGTCGAGTCGCGCACGGCGGCTGCGATACACGCGGTGCGCGAGAAACTTGTCTAGATCCACCCTTCCATAGGTAGATGTACTGGTCTCCGGCTCCCAATGAAAACAGTGTTTCTCCCGATGCGCGAGCCGCCCGTCCACGGACATCCTGCAGGTGGGACAGATGACCATGTTCGCATCCATCGCGTGTCGAGAGGAGACATCTATGCAGGAGTCACGATCCCTGTCGCGTCGAACCGCCCTTGCCGGACTCAGTGCCAGCTCGCTCGGACTGTTCTTCGGCGCCCATGCCGCCGCCCTGCCAAATAAGGAGACGGGAAGCGCCCCGGTCATCCCGGCGAGGAGCCCGGCCGATCACCCGCTCACTGGCCTCTGGCTGTCGCTGGTGGCGTTGCCGTCCAATCCGGACCTCGTCGTCGCGGTGCCAACCATCTTCGGCGCGGACGGCTCCGCGGTCATGATCTACCCGTGTACGGAAGCCAACGAGACCAGCGTCCACGTCAAGGGCGCCGCGATCGGGACCTGGGCGCCGATCGATGGCCATTCCGCGCACTTCACGACCGTTCAGGTCCTGTCGGATATGGAGGGTGTGTATCAGGGAACCTACACCTTCGATGGATACCCGGTCGTCAGCGACGATGGGCAATCCTACGCGGTCAACAGTGAATTCGACCTCTCGACGGTTCGAGACGCCAGCCACGCGATCGTCAGGAGCATCCAGGGGCCATCCAGGAACGCGCTCCACGGATTCCGGATGAGCCCCGGAAATGCCGGTTTCCCGTTCTCCATCCCGGAGGTTGCGCCGGTGCATCCTGATGATCAGCGCCTGGTGCCGACGCCGGTCCCGCAAGACTCGCCATATCCGGACGTCCCATGGTCCGGGCAACCGAACACCTAGGGCGTTCGCCGCGACACATACTCCGAAATGTCCCTTCGACAACATCTACGACCGGACACAGGGGATGAGTACAGGCATCCACACTCCCCCCTTCATCAGGCGATCCCGGGGCCGGGAGCCCGGCCGAATCCGGCCAGCGTCTCGAAGCATCGTACACCTGGAGAATTGATCCGCACCGCGACGAGCGTATGATGGTTTCGGGTCCCGGGGCGCCAGTATCGCAAGGAGCGGAACCATGCGCTCTATGCTTGTCAGCCAGCCCCAATTCCCGATCGCGCCGGAGGTCTTCCCGGATCTGGTCAAGGGCTTTGTGGACTGGTGCGACCGCTATCACGATCGTTTTGAATCAGCCGGGTTCCTTGCCGGGGGAAGCGGTGGCGGCGGCATTCGTAAGGTCGCTGACGAGGTCGAGCTGAACAGGATCATGCTGGAGTGGCCTTTCAGCCAGTTCAGCCTTATCGACGTCTATCCTCTGCTGGACATGGACGTCGCGCTCGAGCAATGGCGCACTCGCATGGTCTGCGGCGCCCAAAACCCAACCTGACGACGGGCTCCATGCCAACCCACCAGCGCCGGAAGCAAGGCGGAACCACAGAGCCATGACCACAACCGGCGTTCCGGATTGGGTCTTGACGGATGATATCGTTCCGGCTGTCCGCCGGCAGACGGGCCGCGACACGCTGGTGATCACAACGTGGTCGGGCGAGCGGCTACGCGGTGCCGGGGAGAGTCTCGGTGTCTGGCGACTCCAGGGGTCCGCCGACGATGGAGGTGGACCGGTCCCGTGGTCGATCGTCCTGAAGGGATGGCCCGCCGAAGGACCGCGAATGCCGCCAACCGCATGGGACTGGCCGCTCCGGGAGCTGGAGCTGTATCGCTCCGGCATCCTGCACGATCTTCCGGGAGGCGCGACCTCTCCCCGGTATGTCGGTGATCTCGTGAGGCCCGACGGCTCCACGTGGATCTGGCTGGAGGATGTGACCGGAATCCCGGAGGACCCGTGGCCGCTCGAGCGCTATGGCACCATCGCTCGCCAGCTCGGGCAATTCAACGGCGCCTACCTCAACGGCCGCCCGGTGCCGGATCTCCCCTACCTCAGCCGCTCATGGCTCCGGCAATGGGTGGAGCTAGCGGGACCGATGATGGAGATGCTCGCCGATCACGCCGGCAACCCGGTCGTGTGGACGATCTTCCCGCCTCACGTCATCGACGCCCTCCTGCGGCTGTGGACAGTTCGCCATGCCATATACGCCAGCCTCGAGCAGCTTCCCCAGACGTTCTGCCACCTCGATGTGTTCCGCAGGAACATTTTCTACCATGCCGGGACGAACGGCTCCGCGCGGACGGTGCTTGTCGACTGGTCCTTCGCCGGGATCGCGGCGTTGGGCGAAGAGATAGCCCCGCTCGTGGCGGCAAGCGTGTCGTTCAT
>DATGPC010000227.1:0-24753 GCA_035305265.1 Thermomicrobiales bacterium
TCACCATGAACCGCTCGTCCGGGTGCAGGTAGTAGCCGTTGTCCCAGTCCAGCCCGAGGAAGCGGAGACCGGCGGCGAGGAGAAGGATCGCGAGCAGGGCGAGCGTGTAGCCCGACGGAGTGCGGCGTGCCGGGGCATCGGTTGTCGTTGCGTGACGGCGTCTCAATGGCACGGCGTGGCCTCAGTACGGGCAAACGGAGTCATGCGAATCAGGATACCGCGAGCAGGATGCCGAGGCAGGAGCGATCACGTCTCGTTGCCTCTCGAAACTCACCGTAGCCCCGGACCATATGTCCGGGGAACGCCGCTGGACGAGATATCGACTTGCTGTCGATGCCATGCACACCTGGTGCAGGGCTACGGAAAGGGGAGCGGTCTATCCGATCCCCAGCACGGCCGTCACCGTTAGCGCCGAGGCGACGAGCAGGGCCGTCAGGATCAGGACCACGGTGACGACCTGGGAGCCGGACTCGCGCAGCGAACGAATATCCACGCCGAGCCCGAGTCCGGCCATCGCGACAGCCGTGAGGATGCGGCTGGCATCCGTCGCGATCTCCGAAAGACTGTCCGGCACCAAACCGGACGTGCGCAGGAGCGAGGCGACCGCGAAGCCAATCACGAACCACGGCAGGAACTTGCTGAGCGAGAAGGATCGCTGGCCGGTCGTTTCGGCCTCATCCTGCTCCCGGAAGAGGAAGGCGAAGAGGGCGACGACCGGGCCGAGCATCACGACTCGGGAGAGCTTCACGAGGCTGGCGACCTGTCCTGCCTGGGCGCTGACGGTAAACGTGGCTGCCAGCACCTGTGGCACCGCGTAGACGGAGAGACCGGCGACGACGCCGTATCGCTCGTGGGTCAGGTCGAGGAGGGGCACCAGCAACGGGAGCGCCAGCACGACCCCGACACCGAAGACGGCGGTGAGGGAGATCGCGGCGGCGACATCCGCCTTTTTCGCGCGGATCGCCGGGGCGACCGCCGCGATGGCCGAGTTTCCGCAGATGGCATTGCCGACCGCGACCAGCACGGCGAGCCGGGTGTTCAGGCCCATCGCCCGTCCGATCACGGTGCCGAGCAAGAGCGTCATCGAGACCAGCATCAGCACGGACGCCACGATCTTCCAACCGGCATCAACGATGTTGGCGAGGTCCAGCGTCAGGCCGAGGACGACGATCGCGAACTCCAGCAGCTGTTTGCCGGAGAAGGCGATGCCGGGTTCGAAAGCTGCGGGTGGAGTCGCGATTGCGCGGGCCGCGAGACCGAGCACAAGCGCGAGAACGAGCGGCTCGAGAACCGCATGTCCGAAGACACGCTCCTGGATCGCGGCGATGATGAACGCGACGACGGTGATCGCGCCGGCGTACAACACACCCGGTAACACGACGCGGATACGCGCGTCGGGATCTGCGATATTGAACTGGTTCAGGAACGACGTCACGGAACAGGGACCCCGGTGGTGAAGGCGAGTCTTGCCCCGGCAGGCAAGTCCGGATCATTGTAACGATGAAAGCGGATCCCGGGAGGGAGGCGTCGCTCCCGTACCGCCGCACAACGCCCGCAGCTGCGAAGGCTGACGAAATGGAGAAGCATATGTCCGAAGGAACACCAGCACGACAGAGAAGGCGCGTCGCCATCACCGGCTCGACCGGTCTCATCGGGCGTCTGCTGATGGACGCCTGGCGAGAATCCGGCAAATACGAGCCGGTCGGCGTTGGACGGAGCGAGGGACCATACACGGATGTTGTCGCCGACGTCACCGACCTGCAGTCGCTCGTCGACGCGTTCCAGGGCGCCGATGCCGTCGTTCATCTCGCCGCGACATCGGCGGTCGATTCCGACTGGGATGCGGTGCTGAACAGCAACCTGATCGGCACGCGAAACGCCTTCGAGGCGGCACGGCTGGCCGGCGTGAAACAGGTCGTCTACGCCTCGTCGAACCACGCGGTCGGCACGTACGAGCTCGAGAACGTCCCGGAGCTGTGGGACCTGCACGATCCCCGGCAGTGGGATCATACGGCCGAGCTGCGGCCGGACTCGTATTACGGCGTCTCCAAGGTCTATGGCGAGGCGATGGCGCGGTACTACGTCGATCACCACGACATGCGAGCCGTCTGCCTCCGGATCGGTGGAGTGCGCGATCCGGAGAACCCGACTCATCCGTCACAGGCATGGAAGCGCGAGCGGGATAACGAGGACGGCATCCGGGAGCTGCGTCGCCGGATGCGCGCGGTGTGGCTTAGCGAGCGGGATTGCGTCCACCTGATCGAGTGCTCGCTGGAGACGGAGCACGACTGGGTGCTCGCTTACGGGATCTCCGACAACCCGCGGAAGATCTGGGATATCGATCACGCCCGGGAGATGCTGGGTTACGCGCCGATGGATTCCGCGCCGGAGGAGATCATGCCTGGCGAAACCGAGGAGCGGAAGATCTTCTGCTAGGCAATGGATTTTCGTAGGGGCCGGCTCTCGGGTCGGCCCGTTTCGTCTTGGACCCAGTGGCGCCTGGTTCGCCAGTTGCTTGTCGGATCAGCCGTCCGTCGACGGCCACATCCGGCGCAGCGGGGCCAGGCCCTCCTCGACGTAGTCTGCGATCGGTCGAACCCCGCCGTCGAGATACCACCGTTCGAGCGCGGCGAAGTAACCGAACGCGAGCGCATTCGAGACCACGCGCGCCTGGGTTTCGCTCAGATCGCCATGTGACGCCAGGAGAGGGGCGTATCTCTGGCTCGCCCGGTCGATGTTCGCGAGGACGGCCATCCGTACCGAAGGCTCGGAGAAGAAATAGTGGACGCGCCGCCATGGGCTCCGTACGGCTTCGGCCTCCCCTTGCGGGACGTCGGCGGGTGGTTGGGACTCATAGGCCCGGACCGCCTTCAGCAAGCCTTCGACCGGATCCGCCGGGTCCAGGAGGTCGACAAGCTCCTCCTGGTTCATGAGGTCGAACTCGTCCGCGACGAGGATGCCTTCCTTGGTCCCGAAGTATCGATAGACCGATGACGGCGAGACCTCTGCCGCAACCGCGATCTCCTCGATCGTCACCGCGTCGAACCCTCGCTCATCGAAGAGGTCGAGGGCACGTTCCTGGATCATCCGCATGGCGTTGCGCCGTCGGCGCTCACGAAGACCACTCATGCGTGAACAATATCAGGTTTCTCCGGAAACTGAAAGGGACTGTCAAAAGACATTGACTTTCAGATCTGCCAACGCTAACCTGTGTAGCAGGAACTGATAGTCACTGTCAGTTCTGTTCCAGGCAAAGTTCGTCAACGCGCGTCGGTCTCGCCCCGTTCCTGTTGACCGGTCGAGCAGGGGCCGACACCCATCGGAAGGCACAAACCGACATGCATCGAAACACGCACTCACAGAATCGGATCATCCGGGCGCTGCTGTATACCGGCATGGCGCTCACGGTGTTCGCCACGCTCCTGTTTCCGCTGATCGATCGGGCGACGACAACCTTCCTGGCCGATCACATCCAACAGACATACCCGGGATACGACCCGGCAGAGGTCGGCAATGCGGTCACGGCCTATCTCGTCATCCTGTCGATCGTCGGCGTTCTGGGCATCGGCGGGTGGTACCTGACGATCAGGGCGATGCGGTCTGGCACGGGATGGACCCGCTGGGTGGCCACCGGGCTCCTCGCCGTTGCGGTCCTCATCGTGAGCTACGCGCTGACGGCTCGCGATACATCCGGTGAACTCGGCCTCGCCCCCCTGATGGGATGGCTCCAGGTGTTGCCGTTGCTGCCCGGTGTCGCGGCGGTCGTCCTTCTTTGGCGAGGCGAGGCCCGCGGGTAACGACATCAGGCTCGTTCATCGGGAAGCGTCGACGTGTCGCGTACACGTCGACGCTTCGCCGTCCTGATGCCCGGACGTTGGCCGATGCTTCGCTTTGCGGTAAGGTGAATCCCGGACATCCGACAGGTTGTCCTCTACGACGTATCCACACAGAGCAAGGCCATTTCCCGTGCGCAACCTTCCTTTTGACCAGCCCGGAACCTTCTTCAAGGGCAACCTGCACATGCATTCCACCAACTCCGACGGGCTCCTTTCGCCCGAGGAGGCGGTGCGCTACTACCGCGATGCCGGTTACGACTTCATCTCCATCACCGATCACTACATGAACCGCTTCGACTGGCCCGTCACGGACACGACGAAGTACCGCGACGACTCGTTCACCACGCTGCTCGGCGCGGAGCTGCACGGCGGTGGCATGGAGAACGGCGAGCTGTGGCACATCGTCGCCAACGGGTTGCCGGCCGAATTCGAGCCCCAGCACCCGAACGAGGACGGCGCCGAGATCGCCGCCCGGGCGCTCCATCAGGGCGCGTTCATCACGGTCGGCCACCCCGGCTGGAACGGCGTAACGGTGAAGGACATCGACACGCTGGAGGACTTCGACGCGGTCGAGATCTACAACCACGGGCATATGAACGACTGCGACCGTGGCAACGGCTGGATGCTCGCAGACGTCCTCGCGACCCGGGGCATGCGATTTTCGACGACCGCCGCCGATGACGCGCACTTCAAGAAGAGCCGGCCGGATACGCTCGGCGGATGGGTGCACGTCAAGTCCACGTCGCTGGATCCCGACTCGATCCTTGCCGCGCTCAAGGCCGGCAGCTACTACTCCAGCACCGGCCCGCAGATCCATAACGTCGAGTTTCGCGACGAGCACATCATCGTCGAATGCGACCCGGCGATCGCGATCTACGCGGGAGGGCGCGGCTCCGTACGCGCCTACAAGCGCGGCGACGGGCTGACGAAAGTCGAGCTGCCGATCGCGCCTTTCCTCAACGCGTTCTGCCGCATCACGGTCCTCACCGAGACCGGTACGCGCGCCTGGACCAGCCCGATCTGGCTCGATGAGCTGAACATCACCTAGTCGCCGGTCTTCCAATTCTCTGCGCGATCAGTACACTGGGGACCCTACACTAGGAGTCTCTTCGGTATGATGGCCTAAAAGCGCGGCGACAGCAGAGCGAGATCATGAGCGCCTCCCAGGGGGCCTGATCCGGTGCGCCCCAAAGTGGAGCGGCCCCGCTCATGTGCTGTTGCCAGCCAACACCACGGACCACATCGGTCCGTGGTGTTTTGCGTGTCCATCCGTCGCGTGCCGTGGAACGTAGCCGGTACGCGAATCCGGAGTGATTCCCATGTCAACGCATATCGAGGTCGCGCCGCCAGCTTCACGACTCGGGCGCGAGTTCCACAAGCTGTGGGCCGCGTCCGGCGTCTCCAATCTCGGGGATGGCGTCTGGCTGGTGGCCGCGCCGCTGCTCGCCGCCACGCTGACGCGCGATCCGGTCCTCATCGCGGGCCTCTCGTTCGCCCAGCGGCTCCCCTGGCTGATCTTTCCGCCGTTTAGTGGCGTCCTGGCAGATCGGGTTGACCGCCGAAAGGCCATGGTTGCAGTCACGTTGCTGCGGGCCGCGCTCATCGGCTCCCTCGGCATCACGGTCATGACCGGGTGGGTCACCCTCCCGTTCCTCTACGCGGTGTTCTTCCTGCTCACGGCGGGAGAGACGTTGTTCGACACGTCGTCGGCCGCACTCATCCCCTCGATCGTCCCGCGTGACCAGCTGAAGACCGCGAATGCCCGGCTGGCCGGCACGGTGAGCGTCACCAACCAGTTCATCGGCCTTCCTTTGGGCGGTTACCTCTTTGCCCGGATGGCCGCTGCGCCTTTCACCCTGGGAGCGGCGGGCCTCGCGGGGGCGGCCGCCATCCTGACCACCCTCAGGGGATCGTTTCGCGCCGAGCGGGACGTTCAAGCCACGCCATCGATGCGGGCGGAGATCGTCGAAGGTGTGCGATGGCTGTGGGGACACCGGCTGCTCCGCACATCGGCGATCACGCTGGGCGTGCTCAACCTGGTTCTCGTCGCGCAGGTGTCGATCATGGTGCTGGTCGCGGAGGAGCGCCTCGGACTTGGACCGTCCGGGTACGGCGTGCTGCTGACCATGACGGGTCTCGGAGGAATCATCGGGAGTGTCGTGGCCCCACGGTTCCTCGCCATCACCGGTGATGCGCGATACCTCCGCCTCGCCGTGATCATCGAGGCTGTGCTCCCGGCCGTGATCGCCTTGACGACAAGCGCGTGGATCGTCGGAGCATCGCTGTTCGTGTTCGGGGTACATGCAACGACATGGGGCGCGGTTCTCATCTCACTGCGACAGGAGTTGACGCCGGATCATCTGCGAGGTCGCGTGCAGAGCGTCAATGGCGTGATCGAGAACGGAACTGCGGCGCCCGGCGCCTTGCTGGGCGGATTGCTTGCCGCCTGGCTCGGCCTGACTGCGCCGTTCTGGTTCAGCACGATCATCGCGCTGGTGCTGCTGGTGTTCGTCTGGCCGGTGTACACCGAGAAGACGATCGCTGACGCGCGGAAAACGGCTGCGTCATAGAAGCCGGACCCCGACAGGCATCACAAAACCCGGAAAGTGGTGCAAGATAGCGGGGTGCAATCGCGTTGATACGCACCCCGACGATGTGCAAAAGGAGCCTGAACACCTATGGCGGACACAGCCACCACGACGACGATCCCGGTCTTTGACGGCCACAACGACACCTTGCTGAGCCTGCTGGATACGGGACGTGATTACTACAAGCGCTCCGATACCGGGCACATCGACCATGTCCGCGCTCACGAGGGCGGGTTGGTCGGCGGATTCTTCGCCTGCTTCGTGCCGAACCCGACCGGCGATCATGCGCTCACGCCCGAGCAGCAGGAGGCGCTCCTTGGTTCCGGTATCCGTGGCGTCGAGACCGTGAACGAGTGGGGCGGTCCGTCGCTTGCCTACGCCCAGCAGTTCACGAACGCGATGGTCGCGACGCTGCTCAACCTCGAGGCGGGTGGCGGCGCGATGCTGCGTGACCGGACGGACGATAACCCGCCGTCGACCTCTCCGGACCCGCTGAACATCGTCATCTTTGCTGACGACCTCGAAGAGAACGTAGAGCAGGGACGGTTCTCGGCGATCCTGCACTTCGAGGGCGCGGAGATGATCGACGAGAACTTCTACGCGTTGGAGATGTACCACGCGGCCGGTCTTCGTTCGCTCGGCCCGGTGTGGTCGCGCTCGAACCAGTTCGCCCACGGCGTGCCGTTCCAGTTCCCGGCCAGCCCCGACACCGGCCCGGGCCTGACTGACGCCGGCAGGGAGCTCGTTCACGCCTGCAACCGGCTCGGCATCATGCTCGACGTGTCGCACCTGAACGAGAAGGGCTTCTGGGACCTGGCGGAGATCACCGCGGCGCCGATCGTCGCGACGCACTCCAACGCCCATGCGCTCTGCCCGTCGACGCGGAACCTGACGGACAAGCAGCTTGACGCGATCGCTGAATCGGGCGGGGTTGTCGGGCTGAACTACAACGTGCCGTTCCTGCATCCGGACGGCGCGCGGGATGCCGACATGCCGCTGACGGTCATGGCCGACCACGTCGACTATCTCGTCGACAAGCTGGGCATCGACGGCGTCGCGCTCGGTTCGGATTTCGACGGCGCGATGATGCCAAACGACCTGTCGGATGCCAGCAAGCTGCAGAACCTCATCGCCGTGCTGCGGGAACGCGGCTATGACGACGAGGCGCTGCGGAAGATCGGTTACCAGAACTGGGTGCGGGTGCTTCGCGAGACGTGGGGCATGTAGTCGCGACTGCAAGCGGCTTCCACCAGCAAGAGAGGAGGGAGGGCACCATGCCCTCCCTCGTTCTGTTTTCACTACCCGGCGGAGGGGAGCGGCATCTTCAGGTTGGTATCGCCTGCGAATCGCTCGGCCCGGAACTCGTCCAGCGAAATGGACGGTTGGCCATCGACGATCAGCTCGGCCACGAGCTGGCCGGTGATCGGGCTGAGTGCGAAGCCATGACCGGAGAATCCGGCGGCGACGGTCAGGCCCTCGTACCCCGGAACAGGGCCAATGATCGGCACCTCGTCGGCGCAGATGCCCTCGACGCCGACCCAGCTGCGCTCGATCGCTGTCTCCCTCAGGACCGGGAAGATCGACGACGCGGTCTCCATGCTCCCCGCGATGCTCTCCTCGCGCGTCTTGCCGACACCGGAGACCATGTCCACATCGCCCGGCCAGCCGCCACCGATCAGGTAGTTCCCGTCCCGCAGCTGCTTCAGGCTCAGCGGCCGGCCATGCGCGCCGACGACCTGCCGCAGCAGCTTCGGCATCGGCTTCGTCAGGATCATCTGCAGGCCGGCAGGGTAGATCGGGAGGTCGACGCCGAGGGGTGCGACAAGATCGCGCGTCCACGCCCCGGTGGCGAGGACGACGTGGTCTCCTTCGATCGTTCCGTCAGCAGTCGTTATTCCGGTGATTCGTTCGCCATCCTGCAAGACCCCGGTGACCCGCACCCCGGTGCGGATCTCTGCGCCAGCTCGCTTCGCGGCTGCGGCATACGCCTGGGTGGTCAGCGTCGGGTTGGCATGGCCATCGTTTGCCGTGTAGGTGCCCGCCACGATGTGCGGCGCGATGCCGGGTGCGAGGTCGTGCAGGTCCTTCCCCTCGACGAGCGTGATATCCAGCCCGAGCGCGCGCTGGGAGCGAACGCTCTCGCGGGCAACGGGCAGGTCTTCCTCCCGCTCGTAGAGCTTGAGATGCCCTTCCCGGTAGTAATGGATGTCAGCCTCGAGCTCGTCCTCGAGGTGCTCCCACCGGGCAATCGCCGCGATCGCGAGCGGCATCTCGCGCGGGTCCCGGCCCTGCTGGCGCACGCCACCGGCGCTCGCGCCCGACGCCGCGGCGGCAATCGACCGTTCCTCGACCAGGGTGACGCTGGCGCCCTTCCGGGCAAGATGCCACGCGATCGAGCTCCCTACCACGCCACCGCCGACGACGATCACACTGTTTCCTGACATCCGCGCTCCTCTGCCTGAAAGAATCGATTGATACACAGGTGATTGGAGACGCGAACGTGGCCGCCGTCAAGATGGCAGACGCGACTGGCGACAATCGGGCAAGCGTTCAGGCGGTCGCTAGTACCGAACGAGGCTGTGGATGTTCTGGTCGCCGATCAGCTTGCGCGCATCGAGGTCGACCAGCTCGGCGAGGACGGAGACGCCGGCGATCTCGCCGCCGAATCGCTTCGCGAGACGGATCGTGGCCTCGACGGTGCCGCCGGTCGCGAGCAGGTCGTCGACGATCAATACCCGCTCGTGGTCATGGATCGCGTCCTGGTGGATCTCCAGCGTGTTCGTCCCGTACTCGAGTGTGTACTCCTCGGCATACGTGGCTGCTGGAAGTTTGCCCGGCTTACGCACGGGGACGACGCCGGCGCCGAGTGCATAGGCGATCGGCGTGCCGAAGATAAAGCCCCGGCTCTCGATGACGATCACCTTGTCGATGCGCTCATCACGGAACGGCCGCGCCATCTCCTCGATCGTCAGCCTGAACAGCTCGGCGTTCGCGAGCAGCGTCGTGATGTCGCGAAACATGATGCCGTCTTCCGGGAAGTTCGGCACGTTCCGGATGTTGTCCTTCAAAAGGGCTTCGAGCTCGTCGGGTGCGTATTCGCGAGTCATGGCGTCCCTGTGGGTTGGTCGGCGGTTCGGTGGTCACCGGGAGTGACCACGCACGATTGTAGCCTTCACCGCCTTTTCACGGGAACGGGCCCGCCTCCCATGTCAGGGAGGCGGGCCCGTTCCCGTATCCCGATCGAGCGGTTAACCGATCTCTTCGCTGAAGCCGAGCGCGACCCATCCGCTCACGGAAGGCTCGTCCTCGAGGTAGACCTGAGCCCAGGTGTAGCCGTCCGCCGAGGCGAACGACGCGTCCGCGATCACGAAGATCGTCCCGGTCGGGAGCGCCCGGATCACCGAAGCGCCGAGGCCGCTGCCGCTGCGCAGGTTCAGCGGTCCGTCGATGACGCGGTGCCGCGAGCCGGTCGGTTCGAAGCGCGCCAACTGGAGGAACTCGCCCGCCACCCAGCCGACGGTCCCTGCCTGGTCCCAGAGCTCGACCCGGTACCATGCATATCCGCCGCCGGACGAGGGGCCATCGATGACGGTGGCGATATCATCGGTACCGAGGACCCGGATCACGCTGTTGCCGGTACCCGCGCCGGACCGGAGGTTGACTGCCTCGGTAGGACGGACATAGGCGCCGATCTGGAACTCGCTCCCGGGATCTGGCCGGCCGACGAAGCCTTCGGCGAGGAAGTCCGCCGCCATCCATCCGTTGATGCCGTCGATGGTCAGGTTGTACCAGCTGTAGCCATCCGCGGAGCGGGGACCGTCCTGGATGATGCCGTTGGTGCCGGTGCTGAAGTTGCCGACGACCGCGTTGCCGAGACCGGGCCCGGAACGAAGGTTGACGCCGTCCGAGGTGACATGGACCGGCGTGCCGCGGAACCATCCGGTGCCGCCGTCCGGCCGCTCGAAGAACGCATCGGCAACATACCCGGCGAGGTTTGCGCCCTGCACCGTGACCGGAATCCATCCGTAGCCATCGGCGTAGACCGTTTGGCCCGTCACCCAGACGACGGTGCCCGAATTGATGCTTCCGAGGATCGCGCCCGAAAGGCCCGGATCCTGACGTACACGAACGCCGTCCGAGTTGCAGACGAGCTCGTAGTCGCCGTTCTGTGCGGCGGCGTTCCGCAAGGAGGGAAGGGTGATGCCGGCAGCGGCGATCACGATCGCTGCACCGGCGCTACGCTGAAGGAAGGACCGACGGGAATAGAGGGATTGTGTGTTCACGTTCACACCTCTCCGTTACGATTGCCTTCGAGTTGACCCGTTGGTGCCGCGCACCGGAAGGTACGCCGGAACGGGTTCGGTGGCAATGCCCGGCTGGAGGCATCGCCGCGAAGGCCAAATGATGTGTTTCAGGACCCCTCACTCATGGAACGAGCCAATACGTGGAGCGGTTTCGCTCCGGTTCCCGATTCCGGCGTGTTGACGACTGGCGGATACAGAAGGTGACGGACACGCCCGTATCGTTCACATGGAGCGGCGTTCGGCGTGGATTGGGCGCAACGGCCCCGCTGGCGGTTTCCGTCGCGGTCTACGGCATGGTCTTCGGTGTGCTGGCCCGCCAGGCCGGTCTCAGCATTATCGAGACCTCGCTCATGAACCTCGTCGTCTTCGCGGGCGCGGCCCAGATGGCGACGATGGATTTTTGGGCCTATCCTCTGCCCCTCGCGACGATCGTGATCACGGTGCTGTTGGTGAACCTGCGGCTCATCATGCTCAGCGCCGCGATGCGGCCGTGGCTGCGGCATGTCCCGAACCGCATCGTCTATCCGACATTGCATTTCCTCAGCGATGAGTCGTGGGCCGTCGCCCTGACCCGCTATCGGGACGGCGAGCGGGACGCCGGGGTCGTTCTGGGCTGCAACCTCGCCATCGTCTTCGCCTGGTTCCCGTCCGCCGCGGTCGGTCACGTCGTTGGCAGCCAGATCGGCGACCCGGCGACGCTCGGGCTCGACTTCGCCTTTACCGCCGTCTTCGCGGCGATGCTCTTTGGCGGGTACAAGAGTCGCTACGACCTCGCGCCGTGGGGCGCGTCCGGTCTCGTCGCCTGGTTGGTATGGTGGCTGGTGCCGGGATCCTGGTACGTGCTCGCTGGCGGTCTTGCCGGGTTCGCCGTCGCCTACCTGCGCACGGAGGCGCCATTGCCGGCGAACGAGCCGGATGTTGACGGGAGCATGCCGTGACGTTGAGCCCGGAGGCGCTTGTCGCCATCCTGCTGATGGGTATCGTGACGTACGCGCTCCGCGCCGGCGGGTACTGGCTCATGGGCCGGGTGACGATCTCGCCGCGCATGGAGGGCGCGTTGGCCTACCTCCCCGGGGCCGTCATCACGGCGCTCGTCGTGCCGTCAGCGCTTGAAGCCGGGTTCCCGGGTATCGTCGGCGTCGGTGCGATCGCCATCGTGATGTGGAAGAAGCCCAACCTGCTGCTTGCACTGGTCGCCGGGATGGGGACGGTCGTCCTCGTGCGTGGCATCTTGTAGGATGGTCCGGGTCAAGGCTCTTGTCGCGTTCATGAACGACCTGGAGAAAACGCAATTGTCCCCAACACCTGACACCCTGAAGCGAACCCTGACTCGCCGTACCTTCGCCGCCGCCGGCGCGCTCGTTGGCCTGGTTGGCGCCGTTGCGCCGAACACTTCGCTCTTCGCCAGGCAGGCGACTCCCGCCGCCCTGGAGCAGAAGGACGCCTATACCTTCCTCGTCGGCGGGCTCGACACGCGCACCCTCGCCGAGGACCAGAACACCGACACCATCATGATCTCGCGGGTCGATGTTGCGAATGGCACCGTCAGCACGGTCTCGGTTCCGCGCGACCTCTACGCGGTGTATTGGGACGGTGAGTGGCGAAAGATCAACGGCGCGTACAACCTCGGGAATCGTGAAAGCGACATGGACTGGAATGTCGCCGCGGCACGGTTCAAGGAAGTGATCGAGCTGAACTTCAACCTCGTCATCGACGCCGTGACGACGACCGACCTGCGCAACATGCCGCGCGTCGTCGACGCGTTTGGTGGCGTGACGGTGGACAACCCTTACCACGTCCGCGACGAGGAGTTCCCGACGATCGAGTACGGCACCAAGACGGTCGAGTTCCCCGAAGGCGAGCAGCGGCTCGATGGCCAACAGGCGCTCGAATTCTGCCGCACCCGCAAACAGGACGGCGACGACGGCCGCATCATGCGCCAGCATCTTGTGCTGACCGGGCTGCTTGAAGAGGCGCAGAAGCCGGAGATCGTCACGAAGCTGCCAGAGCTGGTCGAGGCTGGCCGGAAGTGGGTGACGACCAATATCCCGCTCGAGGTGCAGGGCCAGCTGATCGCCGCGATCCCGGACATGTCCGTGGAGACACTGACGTGGGAGCGACTCGCGCTCGAGCTGTGGGGTGCCCATACCGAGGCCGGCGAATGGATATGGGAGGCCGATTGGGCCACGCTGCCAGGCTACGTTCGCGACGTGCTCGGCGTGGAGCCGAAGGACCCGGCGCTGCCGTAGTCGAGCGGGGCTGCGAGGCCAGCCGCCCCTTGTGGCCGGTGCGGAATGGCAAGGAAAACCCGCCCCCAAAAGGGGCGGGTCTACGAAATCCGATCTCGTCGTGGCTCTAGACGACCACGACCCGCTTGAACCGCTTCTTCCCGGCACGCAGCAGGATCGCCGCCTGGTCGCCCATGATGCCCGCGAACGGAACGTCGACGTCCGCGACCTTCTCGTCGTTGACCGACAGGCCGCCCTGCTGGGCGAGGCGCCGGGCCTCGCCGCGCCCCTTCGCCAGCTCGGCGCGGACAAAGGCGTCGGCCAGCGTCATCTCTCCCTCGACATCGGCGCGCGGGATCTCCGTGGTCGGCAGCGTGTCGTCATCCGCCGAGACCTGACCGCGTGCGCCCGAGAACAATGCCTTCGTCGCTCGCTCGGCCTTCTCCGCTTCCTCGATGCCGTGTGCCATGGCGGTCGCCTCGAATGCCAGCACGCGCTTCGCCTCGCGCAGCGCCTCACCCTGCACCGACGTCAACTCGGCGATCTCGTCGTTCGAGATGTAGGTGAACCGCTTCAGGTACGTCTCGACCAACTCGTCCTCGGTATTCACCCAGTACTGGTAGTAGTCGTAGGGCGAGAACATCTCCGGGTCGAGCCAGACGCGCAGACCGGTGCCGGTCTTGCCCATCTTCTCGCCGGTCGTCGTCGTAATCAGCGGCTGGACCAGCGCGTAGGCCTTGCCGCCATCGGCGCGACGGATCAGGTCGACGCCGCCGAGGATGTTCGACCACTGGTCGGAGCCACCCATCTGCAGGATGCAGTTCTCCGTCCGGTAGAGATGCAGGAAGTCGTAGGACTGGACCAGCCGGTAGTTGAACTCGACGAAGTTCAGACCGCCGGATTCGTAGCGGACGCGGTAGGTCTCCGACGCGAGCATCTCGTTTACCGAGAAGTGCTGCCCGATATCCCGCAGGAAGGGGATGTACTCCAGCTTCAGGAGCCAGTCGGCATTGTTGAGGAGCTTCGCCGGCGCGTTGTCGCCGAACTGGCCGCCCTCGAAGTCGAGGTACTTCGCGAGCTGCTTCGAGATCCCGGCGACGTTGCGGTCCAGCTCGTCCATCTGGATCATCTCGCGCGCCGAAGTGCGGCCCGTCGGGTCGCCGACCATGGCGGTTCCGCCGCCGGCGAGCGCGATCGGGCGATGTCCGAAGCGCTGCAACGACGCGAGCAGCATGATGGTCGCCATATGCCCGGCGTGGAGCGACGGCCCGGTCGGGTCGAAGCCGATGTAGTAGGTGATCGGACCCTTCTCGAGCTCCGCCTTGAGACCGTCCTCGTCGACGATGTCATGGACGAATCCCCGCGACCGCAGATAGTCGATTGGGTTCACTCCCTGCGCGATCGCGAGATCGGGCGCGCTGAGGCGTCCGGATGGCGTTCGGGGAATGGTGTGTTCGGCGTCTGCGACCTCGGTCATGTTCCTCTTCTTTCATACAACGAGAACGGGTGCCGTCACGCGATGTGACGACACCCATTGTACGGAATGGAAAGCGATACGGTCTCCGTACCGCCGGAGCTTGTCTCCGGCGTTTGCCAGGCGCCGCACACAAGGTGCGGCGGTACGGAAAGTAGGCGGGCCGCCTACACCTCGCCGTTCAGGAACGCCTGGACGTAGCCCGGCAGCGTCGACCAGTCGCCCTGGTAAACCCACATGCCGGAGGCGGTGGTGTCGCCCCACAGGAGATGCGTCATCGTGCCCCAGACGACGTTGGCGGGATCGATGGTGAGCGCCGCCTCGATCAGCTGCACCTGCACCTCTTCCGGGATGTTCGTCAGGACCGACGTCTGCGCCTGCTCCTCGACCAGCTCCGGCAGCTTTTCCGCATTCTCTGGCTCCTGCACCGCCTCGAGCATTCCGGTGAGCACGAGCTGCTGGCGCATCACGCGCCCATCGTCGCCGTCCTGGTGTCGGGTGCGGGAGAACTCCATCGCCTGCTCGCCTTCAAGCGTCTGCTCGCCCGCCGGGTAGAAGATCTCCTTGTACCCGTAGTTTGCCGTCGGGAACTGGCCATCGTAGAGGTCATACGGGTTGTTCACATCCACGCCACCGAGCGCATCGACAACCTGGGCGAACCCCTTGAAGTTGGTCGTCGCGACGCCGTCGATCTCGATGGAGAAGTTGTGGCGGAGCGTCTCGGCCATCAGCGCGATGCCGGCGTTCCAGTCGTGGTTGTTCGCCTTCGAGCCGTAGTCGTAGGCGCGGTTGATCTTGTCCAGACCCACGCCCGGGATCTCGAGGAAGAGGTCACGCGGGAAGGACATCGTGCGGACGACACCGTTGGCCACGTCGACGCGCGACACCATCAGTACGTCGGTATTCTCGTCCTCCTCGACGGTCCGCGTATCGAGTCCGGCGACGGCGAAGGTGTAGACGTCCTTCGGTGTGAGATCGGAGAGGACCGGCTGCTGGTCCTCGTGCTGGGCGGACGCCGGGTTGATGGCGATGCCGCCGGCGATCGCGCTGGCGAGCGCGGCAAGGACGGTCTCGCGGCGGTTGAGCCGCTTCTCGGAGAATGAAGGCATGGATCTGGGCTCCTCTGAGGGGTAACCGAACCGTAAACGGGCACGCTGTACGTTCATGCACGCACAGGGTACCACGGTCCCGTGGCCGGGAACTCTTGTCTCCATAACGCCCGGGATCGCGGCACCGTTCCGTCCAAAGGATATCCGCGTCACTGGCATACTGGATGCATATGTATCCGTGGTCATGACACAGGAGCGATTGCATGACAGACACCCTGACCACCATCACCTGGCTCACCGAATGGGACGAGGCGCAGCGGCAGTCGCGTGCGACGAAGAAGCCGATCCTGATCGACGTCTACCAGGACAACTGCGGCGGCTGCGAGCGGCTCGATATTGACACGTTCGGTGATCCGGCCATCGCGGCCGAGATCAGCGAGCGGTTCGTCCCCGTGAAGCTGCACCTGCACAACGATCGCGCAGTGGTTCGCGAATGGGGTTTGCTCTGGACCCCGACCGTGCTGTTCGCCGATCGCAGCGGGAAGATCCGCTACGAATCGGTCAATTTCCTGCCGCCGGAGCAGTTCATCGACATCCTCGATATCGGAGAAGCGCGCGTGGCAATGCGCTGGCGCGAGTTGGAGAAAGCAATCCAGCTCCTGAAGGACGTCGAGGAGCGACATCCGGACGGGCCGCTGACGGCGGAGGCCATGTACTGGCGAGGGATGGCGGAGTACTTCCTCGAGAAGAACAATCCTGCCGCCTCGAAGCGCGTCTGGGACCAGATCGCGGAGCGGTTTCCCGACTCGATCTGGGCGAAGCGGCAGCCGTAGCGCATGTATGAGAAACCCCGGCCAGTCACATATGGCCGGGGTTTTCGTTGCAGCCGCTTTGGTGCGGGGAGATCGATGTTGCTCCCCGTGCCTGGATGAGTGTCGTGTGAACCCAGGCGGATTATTTCGCAGCGCTCTTGTATGCCAAATCCAGGATGCGGTTCGCCTCGACGCCGTCACGAACGGTGACGCGCGGCTGCGCCTCCCCCCGCCAGCAGGCAAGGAAATGGGCGAATTCGCGCTCGAACCGGCTGCCCGGCTCGATCTCGATCTTTTCGCTGGAGCCGTCGGCGCGCTCAACGTCGATGCCCGATCCCTTGTAGTCGACGAACGCCGTCCCCTTCGTGCCGTAGGCGGTGACGGTCCATTCTCCCGGCGGCGTGCGCCAGCTGCCCTCGATGATGCCCAGCTCGCCGTTCGCGGTCCGCAGCGTCAGGACGGCCGTGTCATCGACCTGCAGCTCGGGGCCATGCTCCGTCTCGCGTGTGCTCGTGAAGGCATGGACATCTGCGGCATCGCCGACGAGGTACCGGAAGATGTCGATGGAGTGAACGTTGGTGTCGGCCATCACACCGCCGCCGGCCAGCGCCGGGTTGCCGAACCACGTCGTATGCGCGTCAGCCTTGAGGCCCGCGAAGCGGTTCCGGAGGTGCATGATCGAACCCAGCTCCCCGGTGTCGATCATTTCCTTCAGCTTCTCGATCGCCGGCTCGAAGCGGTGGCAGAAACCGACGGTGAAGAGGATGCCGGCCTTCTCGACGGCCTCGGCGATCGCCTCGGCGTCTTCCAGGGAGCGAGCCAGCGGCTTCTCGCACAGCACGGCAACGCCGGCCTCGGCCGCCGCAATCGCCAGGTCCTTGTGGAAGAGGGGAGGCGTGCAGATGCTGACAATATCGATCTTGCCGCTCCGGATCATCTCGATGCCGTCGTTGAACCCCTCGCCACCGTGCTCGGCGACGGTCGCCTCGAGCGCCGCCGGAACGGCGTCGGCGAACGCGACCGGCGTCACACCGATCGCCTTCCAGGTCGCGATATGCGTCCGGCCGATAGCGCCGAGACCGATTATCCCTACTCGCGGTTCCCCTGATGTCATCGTGCGTTCTCCAGGATGGTGCTCATCATGTCGCTGATATTCACGGTGGTGCCCGTTTCTGCCGATCGATCGCCCGCGTGCAGGATCGCGAGGACATCCAGCGTCTGCTCCCGGCTCACCGGTGACGTCCGGGTCTCGATCATCTCGACGAATGCCTTCATGGTGTTCGTATAGAACCCCATACCGTCGTTGACGTCGAAGGCGAGGTGCCCCTTTTCTCCGAAGACCGCCGCATTGAACACATACGCCGCGTCCCGCAGCGTCTGGATCGTCGCGACCATCCCGGACTCGTAGGTGACGACCGCGACGTCCTTCTCGTCCAACGCGAACCGGTGCACCGACGCCGGCCTGGCATCCGCGAGCGCACCGACAAGCTCGACCGCGTGGACGCCGTAGTTGAACCAGACGCCCGGGCCGACGCTGTTGATCGAGCTGATGGCGCCGAGCGCATCGATCTGGTCCTGGATCGCCGCCTGCTCGACGGTGAAGCGGAGCGCGGAGCAGCTCATCAGGGGGGCGTTGTGCGTTTCCGCGAGGTCGAAGAGCTCGACCGCATCTCCCAGTTCGATGGTCATCGGTTTGTCGATGAAGACCGGCATTCCTGCTTCGACGAATGGCCGCGCTAGCTCGGCGTGACGCTCGCCCAGGCCTGTGTCGTCGACCACCAGGACGCCATCGACAGCGCCGATCATCTGCGTGTGATCGGTCACCGTGGTGTCGTAGGCGCCGAGCATCCCTTCCAGCTCGGCGAGGCGCTCGGTATACTCTCCCGCCCAAACGTGGGTGATCCGGGCGTCCTCGATAGGTGGCCCCGCGTCGGGACTCCCGTTGAAGATTCTCGTGAATGCTTCGGCGTGATACGTGTTCACACCTACGAGCCCGAGGGATTTCATCCCTGCCTCCATTCTTGGAACTCCTGACGTCTCGGCAGATAATGGGCGCACCGCGTGACCGTGTCAATCGTTGATCCGGATGGAAGCAGGAGAGAACGAAGCATGAAGGGCCACATGACCGGTCGCAATCACCTGTCGCGGGAGCTTCGCAATCTGGGGCTTCAGGAAGGCGATGTTGTACTCGTGCATTCGTCCCTGAGTGGTCTGGGATGGGTTGACGGCGGGGCGGACGCGGTCGTTGAGGCGTTGCTGGATGCGGTCGGATCGCTGGGAACGGTCCTGTTCCCGACACTGACCGGCTCGGAGCGGGACGGCCCGGATCACCCGCCGGTCATCAACCTGGCGGTAACCCCCTGCTGGACCGGCGCGATCCCCGACGCGTCCCGGCGGCATCCCGGGGCGGTTCGCAGCATCCACCCGACGCATTCGGTCACGGCGATTGGCGCCCGCGCGGCGGAGTTCGCGTCCGGCCACGAAGAGAGTCGCACGCCCTGTGACGGTCGCAGCCCCTACGCCCGGTTGATTGACACAGGTGGGATGATCCTCCTGCTGGGTGGCGTGACGCACGACAGCAACACGACGCTGCATGCGTTGGAGGAGGTGTCCGGGGTCCCGTATCACCTCCAGGAACGCGAGACTGACGGAATCGTCAGGCTCCCTGATGGCGGGGAGGTCGTGGTGCGGAACCGGTTGCATCTCTGGGGCTGGGAGCGCGACTTCCCGAAGGTTGGTCCGCTCCTGCGTGATGCCGGCGTGGAGCGCCACGGGCAAGTCGGCGCGTCTGGCGCGACGCTCCTCTCCGCGAGCGGCCTGCGTGACACCATCCTGCCCCTGCTGGAGCAGGATCCGCTCTTCCTCCTTTCGTCCCGAGCCCGGGCCGCGTTCCTGCGGAGGAACGTGCCGTAGAATAGATACGTATGCATCGGGATGATCACCGCACAGCGCCATTGGAGCTTCATGGCCCGGCTGGCGCAACGGAGATCACCTGTCGGAGAGGGTGGCCGTAATCAGGTCGCGCCCTCCTATCCCCGGTCAGAAAGGGTTTCCTGTATGGGTACTTCTACGAATAATCCCCGGGATCCGTTCGGCGCCCGCTCATCAATGAGCACAACGGGCGGCACGACGGTTTCCTGGTATTCGCTGTCGAAGCTGGTCAACGACGGCGTGCTGGATTCGATCGATCGATTGCCATTCACCGTGCGGATCCTGCTGGAGAACGTCCTGCGGAACGCCGGCGGCGAATTCACGGACGCCTCGCACGTCGAGCAGCTCGCGAAGTGGCAGCCGGAGGCCGGCGCGCTCGGCGACGATTTCGAGCTGCCGTTCCTTCCGGCACGGGTTGTCTTGCAGGACTTCACCGGCGTGCCGTGCGTCGTTGACCTCGCCGCGATGCGCAACGCGATGGACCGGCTTGGCGGTGACGTCCGCAAGATCAACCCTCTGGTGCCGGCGGACCTCGTCATCGACCACTCGGTGCAGGTCGACGCCTTCGGTACCACGCTCGCGTTTGCGCGCAACGTGGATATGGAGTACCAGCGCAACCACGAGCGCTACGCGCTGCTGCGCTGGGGCCAGAATGCCTTCCAGAACTTCCGCGTCGTCCCGCCAGGGACGGGTATCGTCCACCAGGTGAACCTGGAGTACCTCGCCTCCGTCGTCGAGACGCGTGAGGTGGACGGCGAGCGCCTTGCCTTCCCGGATACGCTTGTCGGCACGGACAGCCACACGACGATGATCAACGGTCTCGGCGTCCTCGGCTGGGGCGTTGGCGGAATCGAGGCGGAGGCCGTCCTTCTCGGCCAGCCGCTCTATCAGCTCTCGCCGGAGGTTGTCGGCTTCAAGTTCACCGGCGCGCTGCAGCCCGGCACAACGGCCACCGACCTTGTGCTGACCGTCACCGAGATGCTGCGCAAGCACGGCGTCGTCGGTCGCTTCGTCGAGTTCTACGGCACCGGTCTCACGAACCTGCCGCTGGCCGATCGCGCGACGATCGCCAACATGGCTCCGGAATACGGCGCCACCGCCGGCCTCTTCCCGGTCGACGACGAGACCCTTCGCTACCTCCGCCTCACCGGCCGCGATGAAGACCTCGTCGATCTGGTCGAGCGGTACAGCAAGGAGCAGGGTCTCTTCCGGACCGACGAGACGCCGGATCCGGAGTTCAACGAGACGCTGGAGCTGGATCTGGGCACGGTGGAGCCGTCCGTGGCCGGTCCCCGCCGCCCGCAGGACCGCGTGCAGCTCAGCAAGGTCCAGTCGATCTTCCGCGATGCCTACGGTGACCACTTGCTCAAGTCGCACGTGACGGGCAACGAGGATGGCTACGACGAGCAGTTGGCCGAGTCCTTCCCGGCCAGCGACCCGCCGGCCGCGATGGCAGGGCACACGGAGTCGGCGCCGATCGAGGGCGTGCATGCCTCCAGCCAGCACAACCACGTTGCGACGCTCTCGCCGGAGAAGACCCGCCGGTTCGGCGAAGTCGACGTCAAGCTCGACGGCGGCGAAGTGCCGATGCACCACGGCTCGGTTGCGATCGCCGCGATTACGTCGTGCACCAACACGTCGAACCCGTCGGTGATGATCGGCGCTGGCCTCCTCGCGAAGAAGGCGGTCGAGCGCGGCCTGGATGTCGCGCCGTACGTGAAGACGAGCCTCGCACCAGGCTCGCAGGTTGTGACGCGCTATCTCGAGCAGTCCGGTGTGCTTCCTTACCTGAGCGCCCTTGGCTTCCAGGTCGTCGGGTACGGCTGCACGACCTGCATCGGTAACTCCGGTCCGCTGCCGCCGCCGGTCGCGGAAGCGATCGACGAGAACGAGCTGGTCGTGGCGTCGGTGCTCTCGGGCAACCGCAACTTCGAGGGACGCATCCATCCGCAGGTGCGGGCGTCGTTCCTCGCTTCGCCGCCGCTGGTTGTTGCCTACGCGCTGGCCGGCACGGTGGATATCGACCTCACGAAGGAGCCGGTCGGCGAGGACCCGAACGGCGACCCGGTCTACCTGCAGGACATCTGGCCGTCGGCCGAAGAGATCGAGCAGGCGATGGCGACTGCCGTCACGCCGGAGATGTTCCGCGAGGAATACGCTACGGTCTTCGAGGGCGACGAGCGCTGGCAGAACCTGCCGGTGCCGGAAGGTGATCTCTTCGAGTGGGATCCGGAATCGACGTACGTCCGCGAGCCAACGTTCTTCGAGGATCTGTCGCCGGAAGTCCAGCCGGTCGATGATGTCCGCGACGCTCGCGTCCTGGTCTATGTCGGCGACTCCGTGACCACTGACCACATCTCCCCGGCTGGCTCCATTGCCCGGAACAGCCCGGCGGCGCAGTACCTGCAGGAGCGCGGCGTCAAGCCGTTCGAGTTCAACTCCTACGGTTCCCGGCGCGGCAACCACGAGGTGATGGTCCGCGGCACGTTCGCGAACATCCGCCTGCGGAACAAGCTCACGCCGGACAAGGAGGGTAACTGGACGAAGCACTTCCCGGACGGCGAGGAAATGTCGATCTACGAGGCCTCCCAGAAGTACCAGGAGGAGGGCCGCGACCTGATCGTCATCGCCGGCAAGGAGTACGGCACCGGCTCCTCGCGTGACTGGGCGGCGAAGGGCACGCTGATGATGGGCGTCAAGGCTGTCATCGCGGAGAGCTTCGAGCGTATCCACCGGTCGAACCTCGTCGGCATGGGCGTCCTGCCGCTCCAGTTCAAGCCTGGCGAAAGCGCCGAGTCCCTCGGCCTGACGGGTGAGGAAACGTTCTCCATCGAGAACATCGACGCGCAGCTCGCGCCGAAGGGTACAATCACCGTCACCGCCACCCGGCCGGACGGCTCGACGTTCACCTTCGACACCATCATGCGCGTCGACAGCAAGGTGGATATCAATTACCTCCGCAACGGCGGCATCTTGCCGACCGTGCTGCGCCGTCTGATGCAGGCGTAGCACTCGTTCGCGGCAATTGAGGGACGAGGCGGCCCGATTCCGGGCCGCCTCGTCGACTTTCCGGACTCTATGGATTTCCCGTCCTCAAACCCCGCCAATACGCTAGAATCCGTTCCCAACGGCAGAAATTCGCTCCGAGCGAATGAACCGGAAGGGGGAGGATCGTCGTGCAGGACCGGATCGAGATCGTTGCGCTGGTCGGGAGCGTTCGCCAGCAGTCATACAACCGTGGATTGCTGCGGACAGCGATGCTGCTCGCGCCAGAGGATGTCCGGATCATCGAGGCGCCGATCAACACGCTTCCGTTCTTCAACCCTGATCTCGCTGACGCCTCGCATCTTCCGACGGTGCAGGATTTCCGCACCGCGCTTCGACGAGCGGATGCGGTGCTGGTGTGCACCCCGGAATACGGGTACTCGGTGCCCGGCGTGTTGAAGAACGCGCTGGACTGGGCCACGGTGCCGCGTGGGCGCTCGCCCCTGCGGGGCAAGCCGATCGCGCTCGCCGGCGCCTCGATCGACCGGGTAGGCACCATCCGCGCGCAGCTCGAGCTGCGCAAGATCTTCGTCTCGATGGGCGCCGTGGTGCTCCCCGAGCCTGAGGTCTACGTCACCTTCGCCGAGGACAAGTTCAACCAGCTCGGCGAGCTGTCCGACCAGACCTCGCGTGACCTGATGCATGCGCTCGTTCGTGCCCTGCGCGACTGGGCGTACCTGCTGCAGGACCAGCGATAAGGATCTGTACCGCCGGAGCCCGGCCGGGCGCGCAGCGCGAGCAGGGGCAGCGGGCCTTTGTCTCCGGCGTTGGACTCCACATCTCGCCACTGCGGGCGATGTGCGCCCCTTAGGCCAGCACCGTCCCGACATCGACGGTGTCGAGGAAGACAGCCGCTCCTCCGATCGTGCCTGCGGAGTCGCCCAGCCGCGAGAGCGCGATCTCCACATCGTGGATCGCGTCCCACAAGGCGCGTTGCCGCACCTCGTTGCGAACGCTTTGGAGGAACGGATCCCCGAATTCCGCCAGCGAGCCGCCGATGACGACCAGCGACGGGTTCAGCAGGTTGATCGTGTTGGCGAGCGCGATACCTGCCCAGCTTCCCGCCTCCCGCACCACCTCCAGCACGCGCTGATCGCCCGCGCCGGCCGCTTCCTGCAGGCGGCCGATCGAGAGCGTGCCGAGATCCCGCAGGGAGAGCACGGAGGTCTCCGGCGTTTCCGGCTGGCGACGGACGCGCGAGCGGACTTCGCGGACCAGGGCGGATTCTGACGCCAGCATATGCAGGCAGCCTCGGTTGCCACAGGCGCAGGCCGGACCATCCGGGAGCACCGTCGTATGTCCCAGCTCGCCGGCTGCACCGCCGTGGCCAACATAGAGCTGGCCGCGGTTCACGAGGCCGGCGACGATTCCTGCTCCCATATGAACGTAGAGCAGATGCTCATGTGTGGCATCATGCTCGCCCTGCCAGAACTCGCCCAGCGCGGCGGCCTTGGCGCGGTTGGTCACCACGACCGGCATCCCGAGACGCTGCTCCAGCATCTCTGCGATCGGGACCTGTTCCCAGCCGTAGGGCACGGAGAGCACGACCCGGCGGCCGCTCGGATCGACAAGGCCGGGCACGCCGACACCGAGACCGAGAATCGGCGCGTCGGCCTTCGCCCGCAGCTCGTTCGCGCAGTCGGCGACCGCGTTGACGAATCCCTCCGGGTCGGTCGCACTGTTCGCCCGTTCCGCCCACGCGATCGGGCCGGCGCGAAGGTCGGCAAGCACCACGTGGCACCCATGCTCGGTGAATTGCGCCCCAAGCACGAGGCGAACAGCCGGCTGGAATGCGAGGACCACCTGGCTGCGACCTCGACCCGGCTGGCGCTTGCCGATCTCGGTCAGGAGGCCACGCTCCATCATGGAGGACACGGCTTCAGACACGGTGGCCTTGCTCAGGCCTGATCGTTCGACCAACTCCGTACGGGTCGTCTCCGGACGCTCCCGCAGCAGGTCAAAGAGCTTGCCGTAGCTTGGTTGGCCGGGGCCTGAGACTGCCATATGCTCCTCTTCGTCCATACGTCGAACGAAACGCCGGGTGTGATCTGTCGTGACGCGATCCTGCGACAGCCTCTCGGGGATATTCCGGGCGCCACAAGAACCTGAAAGATCTATCAATACTAACGCAGGGATGATGGCTGCGGCGTTGTTTTCATGCCCGAAAACGGGTCGACATCACCGGATCGTTGACACCTCCGGAGTGACGCGGTACATTCGGACATAGTTCAGATTTCGAACGAAAGGGTCTCCGCATGTTCGAACCCGACCGGCATATGCGTTCAGTCGGCGGGTCATGCGCTCGTATTCGCGTTTGGGCTCCGGCCCGTCATTGCGGCCCTTAAAAGAGGAAATGGAATGCATCATGGTTCTGGCAAAGGATTCGCGAACGGCCATCGGCTCCGTCCAAGAGCTGGACGACCTGCTCACCACGCCTTCGGCTGAGCTTATCGAGGACCTGTCGGCGCTCGATGGTGACATCATGG
>DATGPC010000228.1:0-8964 GCA_035305265.1 Thermomicrobiales bacterium
GACGATCGCCCGCGCCAGCGGGTGCTCGCTGTCCTGCTCCACCGAGGCGGCAAGGGAGAGCACATGGTCCTCGCTCCCATTTGCCGAAGCGAGATCACGCAGGACGTGCTCGCCTCGCGTCAGGGTCCCGGTCTTGTCGAAGAGGACGCTGGTGATGGTCCGCATGCGTTCGAGGGCCAGCCGGTCCTTGATCAGGACGCCGTTCCTGGCCCCTACCTCGGTCGTGATCGCGATGACCAGCGGGATCGCGAGGCCAAGCGCATGGGGGCACGAGATGACGAGCACGGCCACGGTCCGCGTGATCGCGGAATTCAGCTCGCCGACGATGAGCCACCAAACGAAGAATGTGACGATGCCGGCGCCCGTCGCAATGTAGAACAGCCAGGCGGCGAAGCGATCCGCGAGCGCCTGCGCCCGGGACCGGGAGGTCTGCGCTTCCGCGACCAATCGCTGGATGCCGGCCAGCGCGGTGTCGTCGCCGGTGGCATCAACGCGGAACCGGACGGACGAGCCGACGGCCACCGTCCCGGCAACGATGTGGTCACCCTCGCCACGCGCCACCGGGCGGGATTCGCCGGTGATCATCGACTCGTCGAACTCGGCGCGGCCGGACTCGATGACGCCGTCGGCCGGGACGCTGCTGCCGGGCCGGACCAGGATGAGGTCACCGGTGCGGAGCTCGCTTGCCGGGACGATCTCGGTGCGACCATCGACGATTCGCTCGGCTTCGTCGGGCACGAGCTCGGCAAGGGCCTCGAGCGCGCTTTGCGTCTCGCCGAGGGCACGCATCTCGAGCCAATGGCCGAGAAGCATGATCGTGACAAGGAGCGCGAGCTCCCACCAGTAGTCCAGGTCGAGCCAGCCGAACGTCGTCGCGGCGCTGGCGACGAACGCGACGGTGATCGCGAGGCTGATGAGCAGCATCATGCCGGGCTGGCGCTGCTTCAGCTCATCCCACCCTCCCTGCAGGAAGACCCAGCCGCCGTAGATGAAGACAACGGTGCCGAGAACCGGCGCGACCCAATCGCTGCCGGCGAACTCCGGCAGGGAGAAGTTGAACCAGTCCTGGATCATCTCGCTGAAGAGGACGACCGGGATCGAGAGGATCAGCGAGACCCAGAATTTCCGGCGGAAGAGCGCCTCATGGCCGGCATGCCCTCCGTGACCGGCATGGGCGTCATGCTCGTCATGATGATGCGCGTGCCCCGAGTGATGCTCCTCGTGTACGTCGTGCCTGGCGTGGTCGTGCCCGGTATGCATCGCATCGGAGTCCACGTGGTGGTGCGCTACGGAATCTGTCCGGGTCAGATGGTGCTCATGCTGGTGAGGTTGTTCAGGATCATGCTTCGGCATACGGCTTGCTTGATCGGTCGGTGGATGGCTCATCGGGCTCCCTGCAGAATACCCCCATAGGGTATACGATCTGTTCTTATCATACGTACCGATGCAAGCCCCTGGATCATCTTTCATGCGTACAGCTCAAGGAGAGCGCCTCATGCACCGCTTTACCGGACGACCTTCACCCTCCCAGACCATTCGCCGGGCCCTGATCGCCGGCGTCTCCGCCGGGCTTCGCTCCGCGACGCCGCTCGGCGTCATGGCTGCCGAGCGCAACGACGCCTCGTTCCGGGCCGGGTGGAAGGACTGGCCGCTGCTTCGCTCCTCCATCGGGCGGGCCGCGCTGCAGATCGGATGGGCGGGGGAGATCGTGACCGACAAGCTCCCGTCGATCCCACCACGGACCGAACCGGGGCCGCTCGCGGGACGCATGACGGCAGGCGCCATTGCGGGTTTGGCCATGGGATCCGAAGCGACGGGCGGCGCGGCGAAAGCGACCAGCCTGGTGGCCGGGATCGGCGGCGCCCTTGCCGGGGCATACGGCGGAACGGCGTACCGGACCAGGGTGGCGAAGGCCACCGGCCTGCCGGACCTGCCGCTGGCCCTGCTGGAAGACTTCGTCGCCTACGTGCTGGCGCGAAAGGCGGTCAAGGGATAGCGCTCACCTCGCACGCCATCAGGTGAATCTGGCAGGATGGTAAGGAGCATCGCCGACGGGACCTCCCGCGGTCAGTCGGCCGTCATCCCTATCGATCCGGAGAACGCATGACCGTCACCACCGTTGACCAGCTCCAGGCCCTGCAGCGGGCGAACCGCGCCACCACCCAACTCCTGCGGGAGCTGGAAGCGATCGCGCAGCCCGGCATGACAACCGGAGAGCTGGATGCCTACGCGCGCGAGTACATCGCCCGCCTGGGCGGCGAGCCGGTCTTCGAGACGCAGGCCGGTTTCCCCGGAGCGATCAACACGAACCGCAATGACGTCGTGGTCCACGGCGTCCCGGGCGACGAGGTTTTACAGGAAGGCGACATCCTGACGCTGGACGCCGGGATGCTGCTCGGTGGGGTTGCGGGAGACGCGGCCACAACGTTCGCGGTCGGCAAGGCGACTCCGCGTCACACGCACCTCATGAACGTGGCGAAAGCGGCGATGATCGATGCGATCAGCGCCGCGAAAACCGGTAATCGCGTTGGTGACGTGAGCTGGGCGATGCAGTCACGCGCGGAGAAACACGGATGCAGCGTGGCCCGCGGGTTCTGTGGCCACGGCCTCGGGACACGGATGTGGGAAGAGCCGAACGTGCCGTTCGCCGGGCGGCCCGGAACGGGGCCGAGGCTGAAGGAAGGAATGGTCTTCACCATCGAGCCGGTCGTGATCGAGGGCGATCATCATTACTACATGGCGAACGAGTGGGAAGCCCGGACGATCGACGGCAGCTGGGTCGCGCAATTCGAACGGGCCGTGATGGTGACGAAGAACGGCGGCGTGGTGCTGAGCGGCGATTAGCGGAATGGCTTCGTGCCGGATCCATGTGCGCACGGGGATCCTTCGCCCAGCTCAGGATGACGCATCGCTCCGGGAGACGTCCGTTTCCGCGTCCATTTCATGGGATTCATCCAGGCCGGACGAGGTGACCGCCTCGCCGATGTCGGCATAGCGAGCGATTCGGGCGATCTTGCCGTTCCGGACGGTGAACGCCATGCCCCAGACGGCCCTGTCGGTGACGGTCTCGTCGCGCCGGGTTCGCCACTCGACGAGCTCCTCGACCACGACAAGGTCTTCCCTCGCGAACCACCGCTGCGGCGTCAGGGTGGTCGTTTTCCGGCGCACCCACTCCCCCAGCAGGTCCGGTCCCTCGCCCCGGCCTCGCGCGCCGCCGACGGCGACGTCGTCGGTCGCCATCGCCAGCACTTCATCGGTGCGGCCGGCGTTGAAATGATCATGGAACGTCAGCACGGTTTCTCGTGGCGAAGACATGGAGCGGGATACCTCGTTCTTGAGCAGTCGTTTCGCAGGCGGAAGCCCTGCGCGATTCCTGTTGCATGGACGATACCGCGAGCGGGACCGGCGGTGCCGGTCGTGCGAGAGATATCGTGACAGATCGCGGCGTGGCGTGAAAGGGTGACCGATGGAAGCTGGCTGGACGAGCGGCAAACGAACGGTAAACGGCGTGTCGCTGCACATCGTTGAGGCGGGACCGCAAGATGGCCCGCTGGTGATCCTGCTGCACGGGTTTCCCGAGTTCTGGTGGGGCTGGCGGCACCAGATCTCGCCGCTGGCGGATGCGGGCTACCACTTGGTTGCTCCAGACATGCGCGGGTACAACCGCAGCGAGAGACCGGCGGGGATCGATGCGTATCGGCTGGAGACGCTGACGGCTGATGTGCTCGGGCTGGCGGACAGTTTCGGCGCGAACCGCTTCCGCCTCGTCGGGCACGACTGGGGCGGCGTGGTTGCGTGGGACCTCGCCGCAAGCCATCCTGGGCGGCTGGAGCGGCTCGCGGTGATCAACGGGCCGCACCCGGACCTCTGGTTCCAGGTGATGAAACGCAGTGCAACGCAGGCGTTCCGCAGCTCGTACGCCGCGTTCTTCCAGCTTCCGCGCGTGCCGGAAGCCGTGCTCTCGGCGTCGGGCTTCCGGGTCTTGCGCGCCATGCTGGAGCGGAGCTCACGGAACGGGACATTCACGCCGGACGACCTGGACCGGTACGTCGAGGCGTGGTCGCATCCCGGGGCGCTGACGGCGATGTTGAACTATTACCGCGCGTTGCGGAAACGACGGCTGCCGTCCGAGCCGCGCCGGATCCGGACGCCGACGCTGATCCTGTGGGGCGAGAAGGATGTCGCGCTGGAAACGGGAGTCGCGGAGGCGGCGCTCGACGTGTGCGACGACGGGCGGCTGGAGATGCTGGAGGATGCGACGCACTGGGTGCATCTGGAAGATGTGGACCGGGTGAACGCGGAGCTGATCGGGTTCCTGTAGGGGCGGACTCTGATGTCCGCCCTCCACAACGCGGCAGGGGCAGACATAAGAGCCTGCCCCTGCACGATGGCGTTTTCTTTGGATCTGTCGCTAGTACGTCTCGAGGTAGCGCTCGCGCTCCCAGTCGGTGACGTGGACGCGGAAGGCGTCCCACTCGGCCGTCTGGGCCTCGATCAGGCGCTCGAAGACGTGCTCGCCGAGGGCCTCGCGGACGACCTCGTCCTTCTTCAGCTCCTCGACCGCCTCGCCGAGCGTGGCGGGGAGCATCGGGATGTTGCGGCGCTTGAGGTCCTCGTCGGTGAAGTGATAGAGATTCTCCTCCACCGGGTCCTCGAGCGGCAGCTCATTGACGATGCCGTCCATGCCGGCCGCCAGCATCGCCGCGAAGGCGAGGTACGGATTGCAGGACGGATCCGGGCAGCGCAGCTCGACGCGGGTCGCGTTGTAGTTACCCTGGCGGATGGCCGGAACGCGGATCAGCGCCGAGCGGTTCGTCCGGGCCCAGGCGACGTAGACCGGAGCCTCGTAGCCGGGAACCAGGCGGCGGTAGCTGTTGACCAGCGGCGCGATGACGGCGGCGAGGCCGCGCGCGTGCTTCAGCTGACCAGCGATGAAGTGCCGGGCAACCTTGGAAAGGCCGTACGGATCGCTCTCATCGACGAAGGCGTTCTTGCCCTTGCTCTGGTCGATGAATCCGAAGCTCTGGTGGACGTGCATGCCGGAACCGTTGATGCCCTCGATCGGCTTGGGCATGAAGGTGGCATGCAGGCCATGGCGCTGGGCGATCGCCTTCAGGATGTACTTGAAGGTGACGGCGCGGTCGGCGGTCGGGATGGCCGGGCCGTACTCGAAGTCGATCTCGTGCTGGCCGATGGCGACCTCGTGGTGGCTGGCCTCGACCTCGATGCCCATCTCCTCAAGGTTGCGGACCATGTCCTTGCGGACGTGGGAGGCGAGGTCGCTCGTCAGGTCGAAGTAGCTGCCCCGGTCGTGCGGCAGCGGGGCGATGCCCTCACCATTTCGCGCGAAGAGGAAGAACTCCAGCTCCGGTCCGGCGTTGAAGGTGTAGCCAAGCTCGGCGAGCTTCTCGATCTGGCGGTACAGGACGTAGCGCGGGTCGCCCGGGAACGGATCGCCGTTTGGATTGTGAACCCAGCAGAAGACGCGGGCGGTCGCGAATTCACCGCTCTCCCACGGCACGCTGCGGAACGTGGAGAGGTCCGGCTGGAGGTACATGTCCGATTCGGCGATGCGAGCGAAACCGGCGATGGAGGAACCATCGATCCACTGGCCGCGCTCGACGATGTCGGGGAACCACTTCGCCGGGAGGGTCACCTGCTTGACGACGCCCATGACATCGGTGAACTGGAGGTGAATGAACTGGATCCCCTCGCGCTCGATCTGCGCAAAGATTTCTTCGGGATCAGGCCCTTCGCCCAGCAACGCCTTGCGGGTGTCTTCCATCATCGTGGCCACGTTCACCAACTCCTATGAATGAAAAGGTCGTTCGGTCGGGCCGGTGCCCTCCCGCGTGCCTTGTTCGTGCACAAGTCCAGTTTTATGCGCCAGCGTTTTCGGCGGCATCGTGCAAGGTGGTGATATTCGGCAGGCACTTGTGGTGCATCTTGCACAAAACTGCTTGCCTTGTGCGGGGCGCATAACGCTTGCTGGAAGGCGGGCCGAATGGTCAGCCGGACGTCGCCCAACATGAATTGACTCAGCCCCGGGGAAGGAGCTTCCCCGGGGCTGTGACGATGATCCTGCGCCGACTATTCCCCGCCGACAGGTTCGATCTCCCCCGTGTACATCAGCATGACCGGGATACTGTCCGCGTACGGGCTGTTCTGCCAGATGTGGTGATCATCCGGCGGCCAGGCTTCCACGCGAACGCCTTCGAGGGCGGCGTTGTTGCCGTAGCGCTCGAAGAGCGGCACGATCGGGAGCAGCTCGTTGAAGACCTGCGCGATCGTGGTCAGGTTCTGCTTCTGGACCTCGATATCCAGCCCTTCCGCCGAGGCGACGGTCATCGCGTCGAGATCGACCTCCCCGGCAACATCCGTCTCCTGCACCAGCGGGAAGGCGATGCCTTCACCGCCATTGTTGATCGCCTGGGTGTTGTGCGTGTAGAACGCCTGAGCGTAGGAGTAATGCGGATGCGGGTTGGTCGAGGAGCCCCAGCCGCGAATCGCGATGTCGAAGTTCCCCTTGTCAACGTCGATGGGTTGCTGCGTATAGGTCACCGCGCGCGGCTCGATCTGGATGCCAAAGGCGGTGAGTTGCTCGGCGGCGTCCTGACCGGAGGCTGACCAGTCGGCATACTCGGCGGGGAACAGCAGCTCATAGACGGCCTGCTCGCCGTCCGGCTTCAGCCAGACATCGCCATCCTTGCTCCAGCCGGCTTCCTCGAGCAACGCAGCAGCGGCATCGGGGTCGTAGGGATACCGGTTGAGCTCATCGATCGCGTCCTCGAAGAGCCATTGCGGGACAAGGTTGTCGCTCATGCCCGTCATGTATTCCTGGGCGATGCCCGACTCACCAAGCGAGATGGTGCCGTTCTGGGCGCGGTCGATCGCCATCGCCATGGCCTGGCGAACCCGCTTGTCCTGCAGCTCCGGCCACTTGCCGAAATTGAAGAACAGCGCCGGGCCGGAGTAGACCGGCGGACGGACGACGCGGATGCCGTTCTCGGCCATCTGGTTCTCGGTGGCGACGGCGAAACCATGCGTCGCGTAGTCGATGTCACCGGAGAGCACGACCGCGGAGATGGTGTCGGTCTCGCCGTTGTAGTTGACGATGCGATCGAAGAGGACCTGATCGGCGTTCCAGGCCTGGTCGTTCTTCTCCATCGTCATCTGGGCGTTGGTGATGCTGTTCACGTCGATCATGAACGGACCCGAGAACGGACCCGGCTGCTCCGGACGGAACTGCGTGAACGCCTCGAGCAGCTGCGCGCCCTCCGGATCGTCGATCGTCTGCCCGCTCGAGAACAGGTCGCGCGCCTGCTGGGCCCACTCGCCGTAGACCGACGACGGACGAGGATAGGCTACCCGGATGACGTAGCGCTCGATCTCGGTCGAGGGCAGGCTCATGTGACAGTGGACGGTCAGGTCATCAACCGCGACGACATCGGAGAGATACTTCCACTCGGTCTGGGACATGAGCCGGCGGATCCAGAGCGTATCGACGAGGTCCTGGGCCGTGACCGGCGTCCCGTCAGACCACATGGCGCCTTCGCGGATCTTGACCTCGAACGTATCCGCCACGTCGCCGGATCCGCTGGCGACGGGTGTCGCGCCAGGCGTATCACCGGCCACGGGGGAGGCAGACGGGCTGGCCGATGCGCCCTCGCCAGTGGAGATGAAGGACCATTCGGTGGCGAGGAGCGGCAACCATTCCCCGGTGCCCCAGAAGTACATGCCAAGCGGCTGGTAGAGCACCTCACCGTAGAGGGACGGGCTCATACCGGCCAGGATCGAGTTCGTCACGAAGCTGTTGAAGTGCCCGCCAGCACCGGGATCCAGATACGGACTCGCGGCATGGAATTCCGCGCTGCCATCCTGGGCGAACACGACCCTGCCCAATCCGGCGGGCAACGGGCCGCCCGCAAGCATGGCCATGGCGAGGCTGGCACCACTGGTGCCGAGGAACCGGCGTCGAGACATTGATCCACTCATTGACATGTCCTTTCAGTGCTGTCCTACCGAGACATCGCTCTTGCCTAACAACGTCATTCCGGATCGTGGAAAGCTCGAGCCCCTCCTTTCCGCTGGTTCAACGCCGGTAGCAAGGCGCGCGGAAAGACTCCGGCGAGGCGTTGACACGTGTCGGACCGTTCGTGAGTTGTGACGATAACAACCATCATAGACCTAATTGCTTCACAAGGAAAATCAATTTGACCGTAAGCATGGATAATCCTCTGCTGGACCCTCCGTTGCGGTTGACGCGGCCGGAGTCGGGTGCTTTGATGCCGGTAGCGACGGCCGGACGGCCACAGCGACAACTTCAGGAGGAACCATGTCCACGCCTATCCGTTTCGCGATCATCGGACTCGATCACTGGTACACGGCGATCGAGCTGGCGAAGGAATGCGCCGCGCATCCCGGCATCGATCTCGTCGGCATCGCGGATCTTGACGAGGCGCACGCGCGGCAGATCGCCGGGGAGACCGGCGTCGAGCGCGTCACGACCGACTTGCAGGAATTCATCAACGACCCGGAGATCGACGCCATCGCGAGCATGGTGAGCGTGGACCTGAACCCGGACATCGTGATCGCCGCGGCGAAGGCCGGGAAGCACATCCTCTCGGTGAAACCCCTCGCCCGGACGCTGGAAGAAGCGACCGGGATCCTGAACGCGGTGCGAGAGGCGGGCGTGACATTCATCCCGGCCGAGACGCGATTGCGGGACTCCGCCCTGAACCAGTACCTGCATGATCTCGTGACGTCCGGGAAGCTGGGAACGCTGGTCTCCGGCAATCTCATCGTTTCCGGAGGGTTGCCGACGCCGTGGCCGGGAGAAGAGCCGACCGGCGGCTGGTGGGTAGACCCACAGCGCGCGCCGGGTGGCGGGTGGATCGATCACTCGATCTACCAGATCGACCTGCTGCGATGGCTGCTCGGGGAAGAAGTGGTCTCCGTCTCCGG
>DATGPC010000229.1:0-5870 GCA_035305265.1 Thermomicrobiales bacterium
CCAGCCAGCCGAGCGAATTGTGCGCTGGCGACGCCTCTTCGAACGACAGTCGCTGATAGTAGAACAGGTTCGTGAAGAAATCGATCAGGCGGAGAAGGATCCATGCGAGCACAGCGCCAACCGCGCCTATGACAGCGGCCAGGGCGGCCAGGATGAGCATGCGGGACGTCGCGGTGAAATCGCCCAGGTCGCGGGGTTCAGGCTGTTGCGAGGCCGTGGCGTCGGGAGCGGTGTGCATCAAGGAATGGTCTCCAGGGGATGTGAAGCCCCTGGAACCCCGTCCACAGCGTTACTCCCGCGACGATCCCTCGACGAGAATTTCTTGAAGGCTATGGATGAGATCAGGAGCGGCATTCTGCAATTCGCGATGATGGGCGGACGAAAGCGCGGCCAGCGCCTCCTCCCCTTCGGGCGTAAGGCGGACGAAGACCTGTCTCCTGTCCTGCTCGCCGCGCCGCCGAACCACGTATCCGCGCTTCTCGGTGCGCGCCACGAGCTCGACCGCGCTGTGATGCTGGATCAGCAGGCGTTCAGCAACATAACCGATCGTGCACTCATCTTCATCAGCGGTCTTGATCGTCAGCAACAACTGATGCTGTTGCGGGATCAGGCCCGCTTCCCGCGCGGCATCTTCACTGAACCGCTGGAATCGCCTGATGAGATACCGAAACTCTGCCAGTGCACGATATCGCTCGATGGAGTTGCCTCCGCTCATCGCCGCCTCCATTTATATCGTATCACGATATAAATCGTCCAGTTGCATCTTTGCTTCACCGCGTCCATCGCTACCAGCAGATCTCCAGAAAACTGGAGACCGCCCCAGGTACACGACGGCCCCCGGAGTCTTCCGGGGGCCGCCTCCTGCTCGTCTGACTATTGGCGACAGCTAGGAGAGGGAAGATTCCCATTCGGTGCTGCCGACGTAGACTGTCGCGCCCTGCTCGAGATCGTCGCGACCCGCCGCGAGAACGATCGACGCGGCGAAATCCTCCGTCGTCGGGAGCCACCCCGCCTCGGCGCGGCGCCCCTCGATGATGCCGGGACGGATGCGGTCGAGGAGCTTCGGCGTGATGGTGCCGTCGATCAGGTCACCGCTGGCCACAGCGAAGCGGACGCCGGCCTTCTCGAACTCCGGGATCATCTTGCGAAGCTCGACTTCGCCGGCCTTCTTGCTCTCCGCAACGACCTCGTACACGTCCGGAACCGGCTTCTCGCCATGGAAGTGCGCGAGGTGGCTCGTGACGAAGACCAGCACGCCGCCCGGCTGCAGATACTCGAGCGCCTTGCGCGCGGCATACACCTGCGAATCGCGATTCAGCTTCATACCGTAGCCGGGCTCGGCGTCCTTCTCGAGGCCACCACTGGCGTTGAGGACAACGACATCCAGCCCGCCCAGCTCGTTCTTCACCGTCTCGAACATCGCATCAACGGACGCCTGGTCAGTGATGTCGGACTCGACGAGGATGGCCTTCCGACCCGCCGCCCGCACCTTGTCGGCGACCTGCTCTGCCCGCTTCGCCTTGCTCCGGTAATTGATCGCGACATCCGCGCCGCGCTCGGCGGCGATGCGGGCGGCTTCGGCGCCAACACCGCGCGACGACCCGGTGATCAGCACCTTCTTGCCGGTCAGGTCGACGTCCGGCGACGTCAGGGTCTCGTTGATATGCAGTTCGGAGGTCATCCTCGGTCCTTTCTGGTTCCCGTCGGCGGGCACACGAATGCCTTCACCGCTGATCTTCGCAATTCACATGCGCATAAGATAGCGGATTGTCAGGCAAGGCATGGCGCCGCTGACGTCAGAATTCCTCGCGCAGCAGGACCCGGCGGCGATGCCGCTCAACCCGCGCCGCCTCACGGATGAGGTCCTTCACCCGATCTGGCGTCGCGATATTGTGCAAGTATTTCACCGGCGCGCTCGTATCCGCGGAGGCGATGAAGACGTCACCCATCCGCGTGATCCGCTCCAGGGGATGCTGCTTCACGCCGACATCGTTGACGCGATAGAGATCGATCTCTTCCGTCCGCCGGCCAATGAAGCCGAAGGTCATGATCAGGCGCTGGCTGGTGAGTCGGTACCGCTGGGTCAGGGCCATTCGCGGCGACCACAGTTTGCTCGGGCGCCCTTCCCACAGGACCCGCTCGCCGCCGGGCTCCTCGTAGGGGTCTTCCCCAACCGGGCGGCGGTCGTCGGCGAGAACGCGGCCCCCGGCATCTTTCTCATCACCGACGGTGACGCGATCAACCGCCTCGAACGTCTCCCGAACATCCTGCAGCGCCCGGCCGCAGTTGTCGCAGAACTTCGCGTCGGCATCGTTCTGGGCGCCGCAGTCGGGACAGAAGATGGGCTGGGTCGTGGACATGCGTGAAAGCCTTTCATGGCGTGTTGACGGACGTATCGAGCGGGAGATTTGGCGATATTGTATGGCTTTTCGTTGCGCTTCCGCTCTTCGCAGGAACGTCCCGACGCCTCATCCGGTTCCGGACGGGAACCAATCGAACCATGAGATCGTCTTTATCCATGTCGGGTTTCGCCAGACGATGGTGGATGCCGTCCGGCCCGCATATCGGGCCGAGGGACTTTTTTCACATTGAGGAGTGCATGTCATGCGGAAGTTGTTCGGATTGATCGCGTTGCTGGTCAGCGTGATGATGGCCAGCACGTCGGTCGTGGCGCAGTCGCCCTCCGCCGATTTCAGTGAAGTCGATGTCCAGGCTGTTGCCGAGACCGCGCTCGACGCCGATCTCGACACCCTGATTGCCGACATGGAAGAGCCGATGGCGGATGACGCCCTTCCGGCCGTGTTCTCGAACGCAACGTTCGTCGATCCGGCAACCGCCGGGTCGGAAGATTTGGTCCTTCCGGCTGAGGATCTTGAATTCGCTGACGGCAGCGTTGCCTACACCGTCGATTACGCCCCGGAATCCCAGGGCATGGTTATCGGCTTCGCCTCGCTGAACTACATCTTCGTCGACGAGGAGATCACCGAGGACGACGTGGCCGACTTCATCGACGGCGCGTCCGAGGGCATCGCGGGTGATACCTCCGGTGGGAACGCCTCGGTTGACGAATTCGAGATCAACGGCGTGACCGGCGCCGTCATCAGCTATGAGCTTGAGGAAGACGGCATCATCTCGATCGTCCAGATGGTCGCCCTGCCGGTCGGCAACACGATGGTGCTCAGCATGGTCGTCGCAGCCTCCGACGATCTTTCGCTCGAGGGTGGCGCGGTGCTGTCCGACGCCGAGAACCTCGCGCTTGCTGGTGTCGATCACCTCGGAGTCGTCGCCGAGGGAGCACAGTAGGCTCGCAAACGAGCGGCAAGAGAAAGGCGGGAGCCCGGGAATCCGGGCTCCCGCCTTTCTGCATTCCGGGACCGGTGCATCCTCCCGCCGGTCTTGAACGTACGATATGATAGGCACACCAGATTTCGGCCGCGTCGTCATCACGCCTGACACTCTCACCGATGCGCCGCTCGCGAACCCGAAGGAGGCCTTCCGTGAAGCGATTGATCATTTTTGCCCTGGCCGCGCTGCTGGCCGCTCCGACAGCCGCGGTTACGGCGCAGGAAGGCGTCGATATCCCCACGGTCGCGGAGCGGGTCTCGGCTATCGATTCCGAGCGCCTCCTGATGGGTCTCAACACGCCGATCCCGGCGGACATGCTTCCGGGACAGTTCTCGGAACCCGACATGATGGACAAGGAGGCGCTGTCCCAGCAGCGATCGACGTTCAATTCCGTGTACGACAACCTCTCAGGCTCGATGGTCTACACGGTCGAATACGCACCCAGCATGGCCGCGACGCCGGACGCTTCGGCATCGCCCAACGGAACGCCGCAGGGGTCGCCGGAGAACCGCGAGCCGCAGGCGCTCTTTACATCTGCCACGATCACCTACCTGCTTTTCACCGAGCCGATCGATATGTCCGACCCGGACGCGTTCGGCGCAACCGTCCAGCAGGCGATGGGCAGCGAGGCCGTGGAAGGCGACGTCCAGCAGATCACGCTGGGCGAGACGCCGGCCATCATGATTTCGACCGAGGCGGTGATCAACGCGGTTGAGATCCATGCGAACTGGATCGCGGTGCCGGTCGGCAATGTGCTGGTGATCGGCATGGTCATGACGGGCGCGGACACGTTCTCCGAGGACGCCTTCATCGCCGACAACGAAGCACTCGTGCTGTCCGGAATCGCCTACCTCGGCGAGGTGGCTGGTGAGTAGTCCGGAGACCCCTGCAGCTCCGGTGATCACCGTCGAAGGCGACAAGGTCGCGCTCGGACCGATCCGACGCGACCTGATTCCGCTGTATCACCGATGGATCACCGACCTCTCCACGAACCGGTTCCTGCTGGCCCGGTCGGTATCGATGACGCTCGACGCCGAGATCGAGTGGTTCGATGGCGTCAGCAAGCAGTCGAATATCGCCATGTTCACGATCTACGAGCTGCCGGACTACCGCCCGATCGGAAACGTCGACCTGCACAAGATCGACGCGACGAACCGGTCGGCGGAGCTGGGCATCATGATCGGTGAGGCGAATGCCCGGGGACGCGGGCTGGGGACCGAGGCCGTGCGGCTGGTGTGCGACATCGGCTTCAACGTCCTGGAGCTGAACAGCATCTCGCTGGTCACGTTCGGCTGGAATGTGGCCGGGCAGAAGGCATACGTGAAGGCGGGTTTCCGCGAAATCGGCCGGCGGCGCGAGGCACGGTGGTTCGACGGCCGGTATTGGGATGACATCTGGTACGACCTGCTGCGCAGCGAGTTCGAGAGCCCGGTCGTGCGCCGGATCATGACCGAGGGCCTCCCGGTCGACGAGTAACCCGCCCCCTTCAGGCACTCACATTTCCAACGGCACCACCTTTCGGCAAGGTGATCATGATCATGCTCAATGCGCCTCCCGGTGCCGTGACTGTACGGACACCGGAGTCGTGCATGCCAGCTTCCTGTGTATGGGGTGATTGGTCACCTTCGGGCGGGCAGCGTGGGGATGTTGGGCCGGGTTGGGGTGGGCAAGATTCAAGACGGCCAAGTTGTGCATGTATAGGGAAACCTGGCCATCTTGATTGTTAACACCGTGGCGGCAGCGCCCGCATGGGGTTCGAGTCGTGGTGCGATCGGCTCCTGCAGCGGATCATGTGCCGCTGACTCTCCGGGAACAGGTCGCAGTTGAGATGGTGTATCCGTCGGTGATTGGCGCTCAATCCTGCGCGTCGCGGGCTTCCAGGTATGCCTCGAGCGACCGCTGGCTGAAGGCGACGCCACGGATCAGCCCGATGTCCGGGTAGCGCCGCGCGGCTTCGTGCAGCTCAAACCATGCGATGTCCGCGGCCAGGTCAACCGGGTAGCCGTAGACGCCTGTGCTGATCGAGGGGAACGCAATCGACCGGATGCCGTTCTCGTGCGCCAGTCGCATGGAATTGCGATAGCAACTGGCCAGCAGTTGATCCTCGTTGCGGCCGCCGCCCCGCCAGACAGGACCGACCGTGTGGATCACGTATGAGGCGGGAAGATCGAAGCCCGGCGTGATCCGGGCCTCGCCTGTGGGGCAGCCACCGATCTTGCGACACGCCTCGAGCAGCTTCGGGCCGGCGGCGCGATGGATGGCGCCGTCCACGCCTCCCCCACCCAACAGCGACTCGTTCGCGGCGTTCACGATGGCATCGACGCGCTGGCGCGTGATATCGCCTATTACGACCTCAATGACCCCGTCGGAGAAGCCCTCACTGGCGTACATGCGCTTATCCCTTAACGGCAACAGGCGCCCGAGCCGCATACGCGGAACGGGCGCCCGTGGAAGTCGGAACCAGGAGCCGATTACGCGTTCATCTTCGCCTGGAGCAACGCCGGAATCTCGGACATGCGGCTCGC
>DATGPC010000230.1:0-7930 GCA_035305265.1 Thermomicrobiales bacterium
CCCGTTCGAGCGGGGGCCTCGATGTGTAATTCTGCAAGGGTGTGTGAAGATCAGTTTTTGAGTGACTCGCAGGGGGCAGGGCATGGGGCGGGATAAGGATCCCAGGCGCGATGGGGAGCGTGACGAGCGTCCGGAGGATCGAGCCCGACGGGAGCGGGACGAGAGCCTGGAGGAGAGCGCCGAGCAATACACCATCGGCGAGGACATTTTCCCGGCGGTGAGCGCCGATGAAGATGACACGGACGGCGAATCAGGCGACGAGGACCTGGCGCCAATCCGGCCTTTTGTCGGCACGGTCGACCCCACCCCGGAATCGGCGAAGACGGTCACGCGGATCGAGATCCCGATTCGCACGATCGTCACGGTCGTGGTTGCGATCTTCCTGATCTGGGTGCTGATCCAGATCTGGGGCATCCTGCTGCAGGTCGTGCTTGCCTTCCTGCTGGCGACGGCGTTGGGGCCGCTGGTGAAGCGTCTCCAGAACCGCGGCCTGTCCCATGGCGCCGCCTCGCTGTGGGTGTTCGCCTCGCTGATCCTGATCATCGTCGGCTTCTTCTGGCTCATCCTGCCGCCGTTGATCTCCCAGGCCCAAAGCCTGATCGACAATGCCCCCGAATACCTGAAACGGTTCGAGGATTTCATCCGGCGCTATCCGTCGCTCGACGAGATCTACCAGCGGATGAGGAACGAGGGCGAGGGCGGTGGCCAGCAGGGCATGGCCGATGTGCCGGTCGAGCAGGCCCTCCAGGTCAGCGCGGATATCGTGACCCGCGTGGCGAATACCTTCTTCGTGCTGGTGCTGACGTTCTACCTGATGCTCGAGGGTGACCGGGCGTGGAAGTTCCTCTCCCGGTACTTCACGCCGCGGCTGCGCTATCGCATCCGCCGGTCGTACCCGGAAATCAGTCGTGTCGTGTCCGGCTATGTCGTCGGCCAGAGCATCAATTCGCTCGCGTTCGGTCTCTTCGCGTTCATCACGATGCTCATCCTCGGGGTGCCGGAGGCACTGTTGCTGGGCGTACTGGCCGCGGTGTTCGACGCGGTCCCGATTGTCGGCGTGCCGGTCGCGACGATTCCGGCGATCCTGCTGGCGCTGACGGTGTCGTGGCAGACGGCGGCGATCGTCGTGGTGCTGTACGTCGTGTACCAGCAATTCGAGAACTATGTCATGGTCCCGAGAGTGTTCGGGAATACACTGCAGGTGAGCGCCCTGAGCATCCTCGTGGGCGTGTTGATCGGTGGCCAGCTGCTCGGCGTGATCGGCATTATCCTCGCCCTGCCGCTAACGGCGACCATCCCGGTGCTGGAGCGCGTCTGGAACGAGCCGCTACCGGAGGACGTCGCCGCGGCGGAAGAGGCAGAGGCCGCCGCCGCGACGGAGCGCGGAGAGCACCCGAACGGCCATTCACGGAAAGGACAGGCCTGATGCCGTTGGTTGCCGCGGCGATGATGCCGCATGGATGGATGCTGATCCCGGAGCTGAGCGCGGACGCGGAAGGCGTGATGGCTACCCGGAAGGCGATGGAGAAGGTCGGGCGGAGATTCGCCGATGCCGGGGTTGAGGCGATCGTGCTCGTCGGGCCGCATGGTACGCGTGTCGAGGGCGCGATGTGCCTGATGGATGTCGGGAGGGCGGCCGGCACGGTGCCGTACAAGGGTGCGAGTGTCGAGGCGAATGTCCCGTGCGACCGGCCATTGATCGCGGCGATCCGCGATGCGGCCGACCGGGATGGCATCCCCGTGGCGGCTGCCGGATTTGGCGGGAACCGCTCCGACCAGAGCGTTGCGCCGATGGATTGGGGAGCGCTCGTTCCGCTCTGGTTCCTCGGGCACGACGCAAATGTGCCCGGAAGCGGCGACGTGCTCTCGCCGGCCCCGGATACGGACACCGGGCCGCCCGTCGTGCTCATCACGCCGTCCCGCGCGCTGGATCGCGAGATGATGGTCGCGTTCGGCCGCACGCTGGGCCATGTATTCGCGGCGGACTCCCGCCGGATCGGGTTCGTCGCATCATGCGACTGGGCGCACACGCACTCGGAGGACGGTCCTTACGGAGCGCACCCGAAGGCGGCGGAAGTTGACGGGATCGTCACCGCCGCGGTGCAGGCGAACGAGCTTCATTCGCTGCAATCGCTGCCGGAGGAGGATGTCGTTGCCGCGGCTATCGACGGCTTGTGGCAGACGTTGATCCTGGCGGGCATCCAGGACGTGACGCCTTGCCGGGCCGAGTTCCTCTCGTACGAGATCGGCGGCTACTTCGGCATGATCGTCGCCGCGTACGAACCCATGGGGTAATACCTACTGCGTTGCGTCCCGCCGGAGACACGCTCCGGCGGGACGCAACGGATCGTGGTGATTAGAAGAGCGTCTCTTGCTCCGCGACGGGCTCGACCAGCTCGGGGCCGTTGTTCCGGACGTTGTTGACGACGGTGCTCACCGGGTAAAGATCCATCTCCTCGCCGGCGATGGGCTGGAGCAGGTGTTCCAGGGGACCGATCTCGTCGATCTCACGGTCCATCCACAGCGGCGCGTCGTCCGGGTGGATGATCATCGGCATCCGGTCGTGGATCTCCTGCATGAGGACATTCGGACCGCCCGTGACGATCGTGTACGACTGGAACTCTTCTCCCTGCGCGTCTTTCGCAGTGTCGTAAAGTCCGGCCATGAGCATCAGCGGCTGGTCCTTCAGGAAGATGTAGAAGGGCTGCTTGGGACCACCGGTGCGCTTCCATTCATAGAAGCCGTTCGCGGGAACGAGGCACCGGTTTCGCTTGATCAGCGAGCGGAACATCGGCTTCTCCGCCAGCGTCTCCGACCGCGCATTGATCGGCGCAACCTTCGGCTTCTCTCCGGACTTGACCCAACGCGGGATCAGCCCCCACTGCATGGGGCGAAGGTGCCAGGTGCCATCCTCTTCGACGATGACCGGAAGGGTCTGGCTCGGCGCGGCGTTCCATGTCGGTTCCGGGTCGTAGTCGGTCTGGAACGGGATCTGGCGCAGCGTTTCACTGAGCTCCTGGAAATCCTCGATGACGTAGCGTCCGCACATGGTAGTTCATCCTTCCGGCGACCATCAGGTTCATCGTGCCTTCTCAGACGGCCGTGTTCACACGATACGGCGAGAGAGGATCCCCTTTCCACCGCTTCACGTCGGGTCCTTTGTCCGAGCCCGCAGGGCGAGAAGCGGGAGCGGGCCCTTGCTCCGTTCAGGATGACGACGGCTCGTGTAGCGCCGGTCCTGATGGATACCGTGAAACTCATTACACCCATTAAACACGCCACCGCCAGTCCTGGAAGAGCGGGGGAAGCTCATCCGGGACTGGCGGTGGCTGCGGGAAGGGTGGTCGGGGCCTATGCGGCTTCGCGGCGCGACGTATCGTCCCGGCGCGTGCTGTCGAAGGCGACTGGCTGGTGCCCGGCAGCAGGCATCTGGCGTTCGACCATGGGAGCGGGCGAGATATGGAGCACGCGGTCTTCGTCAACGCGCTCGACGGTTCGCCGTGAGGCGCCGTCCGTCAGGAAAAGTGGGTAGAGGGCCATCGCCCCGAAGAAGAGGAGCATCAGGACGGAGAGGCCGTTGATCAACAATGCGGTCATGTTCGACTTCCTTTCGCCGGTGTTCTGGTTCCGGTCAATCCTGCGAGGTCGTCCTGCGTCGTTCCAGGATTACGATTTCCTCGTACATCGTTGTCATTTCAGTCTGGTAACGGGGTATGGCCGCTACCGTTGTGCCATCCTCTTCGACATCCTGCGGGGCGGTTGCCGTTCGGTGTACGAACACATGTTCTCATGATTGTGACCGCTTGTCAAGGGTGTCCGGACGAAATTCAGAACATTGGTTCTTGGCCCGGCTTCATGATCCGTTGGTGGGGGGAGTGTGCAGGCGCAAAAGGTGCGATAGACTCAATGGCCGGGAGGGATGTCCGGAATTTCCGGTCACGCGGCGACGGGATGCTACCGACAACGGGCATGCCTGCTTTTCCGCCTCCCGAATATTCCGCACTGACCACCGGGGCGACCTCACGTGAAGATCCTCATCCGAATCATTAATTACCTGCGGCCCTACATGTGGTGGCTCATCGGCGTCTATGCGGCCTTGCTGATCGCGCTGGGGCTCCAGCTCGCCATTCCGCAGGTGTTGGGCCGCGCGATCGACCACGGGATCGTCGACGGGGATATCGGGTACGTCGGGCGCGCCGCATTGGCGATCATCGTGCTGGCGGCGTTCCAGGCCGTCTTTACATTTGCCCGATCGTACGGGACGAACCGTCTCGCGGAGCACGTCGCGAACGACCTGCGGAACGAGCTCTACGACAAGTTCCAGGAGCTCCCGTGGCGCTTCTATGACCAGGCGCAATCCGGCCAGCTCATGGCCCGGGCGACTGACGATATCAACAACATTCGCGGCATGATGATGTTCTCGCTGCGGGCGATCGTGCAGGCGCTCGGCATGTTGATCATCATCTCGGTGATCGTCCTTCGCACGAACTGGATCCTCGGGCTTATCTCCCTTTCCACCGCGCCGTTCCTCGTTTGGTGGTCGATCCGCTTCTCGGTGACCATTCGCCCGCTGTTCCTGAAGGTGCAGCAGCAGTTCGGCGCCATGACCTCGACATTGCAGGAGAACGTGGCCGGTGGCCGGGTGGTGCGCGCCTTTGCGCAGGAACGCGCCGAGTCCACCCGATTCCAGAGCGAGCTGGACGAGCTGTTCAAACGAAATATGAGGACGGCCAGGCGGTGGTCCTTCAGCTTCCCGATGACCATTGCCCTCAACGGCCTCAGCGTCGCCGGCGTTATCTGGGTCGGCGGCTGGATGGTGCTGACCGGGCGGATCTCGGTGGGTACGCTTGTCGTCTTCGAGCGCTACACGACCATGTTACAGGAGCCGATTCGCTGGCTCGGCTTCGTGGTGAACCGCGTTGCCCGCGCGATCGCCTCCGGCGAGCGGATCTTCGAGATCCTCGATACGAAGGTTTCCATCCGCGATAACCCGGGCGCGACCCCGCTGGAGAATATGCGCGGCGTTGTCGAATTCCACGATGTGACCTTCGGCTACCAGAAGGGCGGAGCCCCCGCGATCCACAACGTGACGTTCGAGGCGCACCCGGGGCAGATCACGGCGCTGGTCGGGCCGACCGGCGGCGGCAAGAGCTCCGTCGTAAGCCTCATACCCCGGTTCTACGACCCGGCGTCCGGCACCGTGACGATCGACGGTCGGGATGTCCGCGAGATCACCCTCCGGTCGTTGCGGTCACAAATCGGATTCGTGATGCAGGAGAGCTTCCTCTTCTCGATGACCGTCCGGGAGAACATCGCCTACGGGAAGCCGGACGCCTCGATGGAAGACATTGTTGCCGCAGCTAAGGCGGCGCGGGCGCACGACTTCATCATGCGGATGGAAGAGGGGTACAACAGCGTCATCGGCGAGCGCGGCGTCAGCCTCTCCGGTGGCCAGAAGCAGCGACTGGCGATCGCCCGCGCCCTCCTGATCGATCCGCGCATCCTGATCCTGGACGATGCGACGGCCAGCGTCGACGCCGAGACGGAGCACGAGATCCAGGAGGCGCTGCGCACGCTGATGCACGGGCGGACGTCGTTCGTGATCGCCCAGCGCCTGACGACCGTGCGTGACGCAGACCAGATCCTCGTCTTCGAGGAAGGCCGGATCACCCAGCGCGGCACCCACGAGGAGCTTTTGAAGGAGGAAAACGGCTTCTACCACGAGCTCTACAGGTTGCAGATGCAGGATCAGGAGGTCGCCAGCCAGGCCATCGCCGAGGCGAATGTGGACATGGAAGACATACCGGACGGGACGACCGCGTCGTCCACGAACGTCGAGGGGGCTCGGTAGGCATGGGACAGGTTCGCGCGCAGATCGATGAAGATACCCTCGGCAAGGCGTATGACCCGCGTATCGCCCGGCGACTCGTTGGCTTCCTGACGCCGTACCGCCGTCAGCTCATTTTCACCACCATCCTCGTCCTGCTCGGTACGGGGGCGGACCTTGGGCTGCCGCTGCTCTTCAGCCGGGCGATCGACGAGGTCCGCTACGACCAGCGGATGAACATGATCCACCTCATCGGCGCGGCGTTCGTCGTGCTGGTGATCCTGCGGTTCCTGTCGAACTGGGGCCAGTACTTCACCACCCAGTGGCTTGGGCAGCGGGTCGTGTACGACATGCGAAACCGCATGTTCCGGCACCTCCAGAACCTCAGCATCTCGTATATCGACCGGCGCGGCGTCGGCGCGGTGATGACGCGCATCCAGAACGATGTCGCCGTCATCCAGGAGATGTTTTCCGACACCGTTATCGGCATCATCAGCAACGCATTGGTGCTCGTCGGCATCATCGCGATCATGCTGTTCACGAACTGGAAGCTGGCGTTGCTGAGCTTCCTTGTGCTGCCGATCATGGTGGTGATCATGCGTGTCTGGCAGGGCTACGCGAAGGCCGCCTACCGGAAGACCCGCCGCACGATCGGTATCGTGAACGCGAACCTCGCCGAGAGTATCTCCGGCATGCGCGTCGTGCAGGCCTATGTCCGCGAGCCGGTCAACCGCGATTACTTCCGCGTCATCAACGGGAACAACCTCGCGGCCACCGTCGAGGCGGCGAAGTATTCCTCCATCCTCTTCCCGACGGTCAGCTTCATGTCGTCGGCATCGACCGCTGCGATCGTCTACTTCGGCGGGCGACTGGTGCTCAGCGAAACCCTCACCGTCGGCGAGCTGGTGCTGTTCGTGGCGATGATCGACCGGTTCTTCGCGCCGATCCGCGACCTCTCGCAGCAATACAGCACGCTCCAGTCGGCGATGGCGGCTGGCGAGCGCATCTTCGAGGTGCTGGATGTCGAGCCGGAGGTGAAGGACAAGCCGGACGCCTACGAACTCCCGCCGATCGAGGGCCGGGTCGACTACAACAACGTCACGTTCGGGTACGGCAATACCCAGATCCTGCACGACATCAACCTGCACGTGGAGCCGGGCGAAACGGTTGCCTTTGTCGGCGAGACGGGCGCCGGCAAGAGCTCGATGGTGAACCTGCTGATGCGTTTTGCCGACGTTTGGGATGGGAGCATCACGATCGACGGCCACGATATCAGGGACGTGACGCAGGAGTCGTTGCGGTCGCAGCTCGGTATCGTGCTGCAGGACACCTTCCTCTTCGGCAGCACGATCCGCGAGAATATCGCCTACGCGCGGCTGGATGCCAGCCTGGCAGAGATCCAGCAGGCGGCGAAGGACGTCGGCGCCCACGACTTCATCATGCGCATGCCGGATGGGTACGACACCGCGGTCCACGAGCGCGGCGTCAGCCTCTCCGTGGGGCAGCGGCAGCTGATCTCGTTCGCGCGAGCGCTGCTGGCGGACCCGAAGGTGCTGATCCTCGACGAGGCGACCAGCTCGATCGATACGCAGACGGAGAAGCTGATCCAGGACGCGTTGCGGCGCCTCTTCGTTGGCCGGACATCGTTCGTGATCGCGCACCGCCTCAGCACCATCCGTGAGGCAGACAAGGTTGTCGTCATGGACCAGGGCCGCATTGTCGAGATGGGGACGCACGACGAGCTGATGGCGAAGCGCGGCATGTACTTCAACCTCTACACGATGCAGTGGCGAGGGCAGGACGCGGCATAACCAGGTGACGAGCCCTGAGCTGGAGCACCTGACGGCAATCGCTCGCAAGCACGGCCTGCCGATCCCCGAGGCCCTGCCGGAACCGTGGACCGGGGCGATGAGCCATGTCTATCCCTGCGGCGACGCCGTGGTCAAGATCGCGTTCGATCAGCCCGACGCGAGCGAAGCGGTGATCACGGATGCGGCGATGAACCCGCATGCGCGTTCCCTCGGCGTCCGCGTGCCGGACCTGATCGCCTTCGGTGACGCGGGCGATCTCCTGACGGTCCCGTATGCCGTCTATCGCCGCGTG
>DATGPC010000231.1:0-3542 GCA_035305265.1 Thermomicrobiales bacterium
GCCCGGGGAGCGGGCTCGAAGCTGATCTCAGGCAAGACGCTGTCATCCTGTCGCGTCAGCGCATGATGGGCCGCGCGCTGGACGGCACGGGCAATCGCCCTCTCGTCTGCGAACTTCACCTCGGCCTTGGTGGGATGGACGTTGACGTCGACCTGCGATGGGTCAAGCTCGATGCGAACCATCCCAAGCGGATGGCGCCCGACCATGAGCAGGCTGTGGTAGGCGTTCTCGAGCGCATACACCAACGCCCGGTGCTGAACCAGTCGCCCGTTCACGAAGAAGTACAGGCTCTGGCGGTGCGAACGGCTGACGCGCGGCGTGCTGATCCATCCCGTCACTTCGACCCCGGGCACGCGCATCTCCGACGGCAGTTCCTCGAGCGTCAGGACCTCGTCCACCAGCTCCGTGCCGAACACGCCGATTGCTGCCGACGTGTCATCCCCGGTGCCATCCGTCCGGATCGTCCGCCGACCGTCCGACGACAACGACCACTGGATATCGCTTCTATGGCAGGCATACGCCCCGATCAAGCGAGAGATGTAGGTGCCTTCGGTCGACGGCTGCCGCAGGAACTTGCGTCTCGCAGGAACGTTCCCGAACAGGTCGCGCACAGTGACGGTGGTGCCCCGCGGCGCTGCATCGATGCGCGCCTCCCCGACCCGACCGTAGTCGATCGATATCGAACCTCCCCCCGCCTCGCTGGCGGAGCGGATCGAAACATCCGCCACCGAAGAGATGCTCGGAAGCGCTTCTCCCCGGAACCCGAGCGTGTGCAGCCGTTCGAGGTCGTCGAAGGACGTCAGCTTGGATGTGGCATGTCGCTGGACCGCGATCGGCAACTCGTCGCGCGTCATGCCGACGCCATTGTCCGATACCCGGATCAGCTTGTTGCCGCCTTCCTCGATTTCCACCGAGATACGGGTCGCATGGGCGTCGATCGCGTTCTCGATCAACTCCTTGACAACGGAGACGGGTCGCTCGACGACCTCACCCGCGGCGATCTTTCCGATGGTTTCTTCTGTCAGCAAATGGATGGGCATCGATCTTCCGGGGACGCAAGGCGAGTACGTTCTGCCCTTAAGGATAGGACAGTTCGTCGATCAGGACGCCATCGGGAGGGAGCAGCGTGGGCACCGTGTCCTTCGTCACCAGCATGCCCTTGCGGTGCGACGACACGAATTTGCTCGGATGCTCGAAGAACCGCCATGGCGCGTTGACAGCGCGGCTGATGCCAATGCGCGGCCCCGCCATGATACCGGCCTCGACCGATCCGGGATGCAAACTGAAAACCTCTGAGGTCATGACGTCGATCCCGAGATCGGACGGGCGGATTGCCAATGCCTGCCCCATGCTCCCTGGCCCCTTGCCGATCTGGGCGAACGCGACCCCGTTGCGCCGCTCGTGCATCACGTCGATGCCCTCCAGCGGCTCGATCGCCCGCAGAAGGACCCCGCCGGCCTCGTCGGGTTCATGGGCGACGATATTCATCATGTTGTGGATGCCGTAGGAGATGTAGGTGTAGACGTGGCCCGGCGGGCCGCTCATCGTCTCCCGGGCAATCCGCCGCCGGCCAGCGTGCGAGGCCGGATCAGCCGGCCCCGCATACGCTTCCGTTTCGACGATTCGCCCGCTCACCACCACGCCGTCCCGCTCGACACGGAGCACGCAGCCAATGAGGTCATACGCGACCAGCACGGGGTGACGCGCAAACCATGAGCGGTCCGTCATCCGCTCCTCACGCATTCCCCAATGCCTCGAGTCGCGCCCGGATGATCCCGGCCTGCTCCTCGGCGCGCGCCAGGCGATCACGCTGGACCTGCACGACCTTCTCCGGCGCTCGCGAAACGAACGATTCGTTGGACAACTGCTTTTCGGCGCGCTCCTTCTCGGCGAGTGCCTCCTCGAGTTCCTTCTCGAGGCGAGCGCGCTCTGCGTCGAGATCGACCATGTCCGCCAACGGCAGCGACGCGACAACGTCTCCAGCGATCGCAGTCATGGTGTTTGCCTCGTTCGAAGCCGGGCCATCGACGAACCTGAGCTGGTCATCGGCAATTCGGGCCAGGAACCCGATCTCTCGGCGGGCCGATTCGAACGCAGCGGTCAGGTTCCCGGCGTGGATGTCAGCGCTGATCCAGCGAGCCGGCTCGACACCGGCATCCGACCGCACGTTCCGGATCGCGCGGACAAGCTCCATCAGCGATCCAAACGCCCGGTCAGCTTCTGTATCCTGCTCGCCGGCAGTTGGCCATGGCGCGACCATGATGCTTTCGCCTGCGTGCGGCACCTGCTGCCAGAGCGTTTCCGTCAGGAACGGCATGTACGGGTGCAGCAGCCGGAGGCTGCGCTCGATCGTGTAGGCGAGCACCTGCGCGACGACCTGCCCCTCGCCATCCTCCTTCCGGACCTTCGACGCCTCGATGTACCAGTCACACAGCTCGTTCCAGATAAAGTCGTGGACCTGCCGTCCGGCCTCGCCGAAGAGGTAGCTCTCCATCAGGCGCGTCGAGGATCTCGTCACCTCGTCTAGCCGGCTCAGGATCCAGCGATCCGCAAGTTGCAGGTCGTCTGTCGGGCGTGCGGGCCCATCCTGGTCCATCTCAACCTGGTGGTTGGAGATCGTCCGTAGCGCGAATCGGGTCGCGTTCCACAGCTTGTTGCCGAAGTTCCGGCCCGCCTCCACCTTCTGCAGGCTGAGGCGGCTGTCGTTGCCCGGAGAGGCTTGCGTCACGAGCGTATACCGCAGCGCATCCGCGCCGAACTCGTCGGTCACTTCGATCGGGTCGATAACGTTCCCCTTGGTCTTCGACATCTTCGCGCCTTCGATGTCGCGGACAATTCCGTGGAGATAAACCGTATGGAACGGAACCTCGCCCATCAGCTCGATGCCCATGAAGACCATGCGGGCAACCCAGACAAAGAGGATCTCGTACCCGGTCTCCATCACCGAGCCCGGGTAAAACCGCTTCAGGTCCTGGGTCTGCTCCGGCCAGCCAAGCGTCGAGAATGGCCACAGCCCCGAGCTGAACCACGTGTCAAGCACGTCCGGATCCTGCTCGACAGCCGCTCCGCAGTCCGGGCAGGCATCCATCGATTCCTCGGTCGTGGCGTTGACGTGCCCGTTCTCGCAGTACCAGATCGGGATGCGATGGCCCCACCAAAGCTGGCGAGAGATCGTCCAGTCGTGGATATTCTCGAGCCAGTTGTCGTAGACGCCCTTGAACCGTTCCGGCACGAACTTCAGCGAGCCGTCCTGCGCGGCGTCGTACGCTGGCTGGGCGAGCTCCTTCATTCGCACGAACCACTGCTCGCTGACCATCGGCTCGATGATCGTGTCGCAGCGGTCACAATGCCCGACGCTGTGCGTATGCGGCTCGATCTTCACCAACAGGTTGTGGTCCTCGAACCATTTCACCACGCCCTTCCGGGCATCCTCGCGTGAGAGCCCGGCGAATTCACCGCCGTGCTCGTTGATCGACGCGTCCTGGTTCATCACGTTGATCGACGGCAAGTCATGCCGCTGCCCGATCTCGAAGTCGTTCGGG
>DATGPC010000232.1:0-4227 GCA_035305265.1 Thermomicrobiales bacterium
TACCAAGAAGGTGCTGTGACAGGGGTGTTACCAGGTTCATCCTCAATCCGGTACCGTATGATGCAGGACGCATTGCTGCCGTACGCGACGTGAGGCACTCGCCGGGCCGGCAGCGGGTGTATCGGGTGGATGGGGTGCGGATTTAGCGTTCCGCGGCGTTTCTCAAGATCTCCACAATACGCTCGACGTCGCTCTCCGTGAGGGACGAGCCGGAGGGCAGGCAAAGGCCGTTCCGAAAGAGGGCTTCGGAGACGTCGCCGCCGGCCACTTTGAAGTGACGATAGGCCGGCTGCAGGTGCATGGGCTTCCAGACGGGCCGCGCCTCGATGTTGGCCTTCTCGAGGGCGAGGCGGATTTGCTCACGGTCTGCGCCGAACGCATTGGGGTCGATGGTAATGCAGGTGAGCCACCTGGTCGACCGACCCCAGGGGGCCTCCGGCATGAAAGCGAGACCCGGGAGATCGGCGAGGCCTTTCCGGTACCACTGAAAAATTTGCCGGCGTGCTTGGACCCGATCATCGAGCACGCGCAACTGCCCGCGGCCAATGCCGGCGAGCACGTTGCTCAGGCGATAGTTGTAGCCTATCTCAGAATGCTCGTAGTGTGGTGCATCGTCGCGGGCCTGTGTGGCCAGCTTTCGCGCGTGGCGGGCCAGATCGGCGTCGGCCGTGACGAGCATGCCGCCACCGGACGTCGTAATGATCTTGTTGCCGTTGAACGAAAAGATGCCCGCCTTTCCGAAGACGCCGGGGGAGCGGCCCTTGTAGGTGGCGCCGAGGGCTTCGGCCGCGTCCTCGATGAGCGTCACGCCATACTTCCCGCAGAGATCGACGAGCGGGTCGAGGTCAGCGGCCTGCCCGTAGAGGTGCACGGCCACGAGTGCCTTAGGCGTCTTACCCTGCGCCGCCTTTCTCCGCAGGACATCCTCGACGAGGTTCGGGTCGAGATTCCAGGACGCCGTCTCACTATCGATGAAGACCGGCACCCCGCCCTCATACAGGATCGGATTTACGCTGGCACAGAACGTGAGCGAGGACACCAGCACGTCATCGCCGGGCCCTACGCCACACAGCCTGACTGCCAAATGCAGCGCCGCCGTGCCCGACGACAGGGCCACGGCATGCGGCGCACCCACCTTGGCGGCAAACTCACGCTCGAAGGCATCCACGTGCGGGCCCACCGGCGCAATCCAGTTGGAGTCGAAGGCCTCCCGGACGAAGTCGAATTCGGCGTCATCCAGATGTGGGGGTGAGAGAAAGATCCTTTCGGCCACTATAGAATCCACCGGCGACACGCTCATTTGAAGATTGTTTGCCATATAAACTTGAGGTCGTCGATGAAGCGATAGTTTTCGACGTATTGGCGGTTCAGCCGAACCTTCTCCGGATAGATGACCTCACGGTTGAAGCGTTCAGGATCCGACTGCTGAGCCAGGAGAACCTCCTCATCACGAAAATGCAGCGTTGCGGGACCTGTAATTCCAGGACGAACACTAAGAATCAGCCGATCGTCTCCCTGCAAGCTATCCGCAAAGCCCGGAACGTCTGGACGCGGCCCCACGAAGCTCATTTCCCCCATTAGCACGTTGATGAGTTGTGGCAGCTCATCAATCTTCGTTCGTCGGAAGAATCGGCCGCTGCAAGTAATGCGCGGATCAGCCCCGGTGGTGACGGACGTGTCGATGCCATCCATGGGTCGCATCGTCCGAATTTTGATCACGCGAAAGATTTTTCCGTGCTGCCCGACACGCTCTTGCACGAAAAATCCGCTTAGACCGGTTTCCATCCGCGCAATCCAGTACGCGGGCAGGATTATCCAAGATGTTGCTACCAGTCCGATGGTAGCTCCCACGATGTCGAAACTTCGCTTGAGGGCTCGCTGCCAAACGGAGAGCCCTGCGACTTCGGGGGCCAGCCTAATTGTAGCCGATTCGCTCAAGCGTGCCTTCGAGGTGTGGCAAGACAAGGCGGAGAGTTCTATCGTCTAAATCTTGCTTCCACTTGCCGACGCTTCGCGGCGAGACGCCCTCAATCAGCGACTGCGTTGCGTCTAAGGCGATCTCCTGACCGAGAAAGAGTCCGAGGCGCCGCATTTCGCTACCTGGATCGGACACGAAGTCTTCGTAGCGCACACAATGGACTCGACGGGAATCGATCGCCGCAAAAGCGTCGAGTGCCTTTTCAACACTTCGCGTCCATTGAATAGCAGCTACTTCTGGAAGAGTTCGCGTCTTCAGTGCTTGTTCGATCCCTTCGAATTGAGGACCCCAGAATGCGAGGCGCTTCTCCCGAGAGACAAGGCGGTAAACTCGATTTCCGATGTATCGAGACGCGTAATAGGGTAGATCCGTGACGGGTACGAAGCGCGCCTTGGAAAGGATGTAGCGAGGTTCAAACGGAGCCCGCCAGCGTTTCAGGGCAGAGGCCACAACGTCACGCCCGTCCCTATAGATGAAGATGTACTTTGCTTCGGGAAGCACGGCGTCCACAAATCCGACTCGAAGGGAGTTCGCGCAGGTTTTCTCAACGACTGTTGAAGCTTTTGTGCGCCTCGCGATCTTATCGAACTGAGATCGGATGTAGCTACGGACGACGGGTTTCGCATGCTCCGGTTTCAGCTCGTCAGTTGGATGAGATCGATTCCCATAGCGCCAGATATAGTTGATCTCATCGCAGGGCCACGTTGCAAAACCGGGTAGCTGCGTCAGTACATCGCGGAGCATATTCGTTCCCGAGCGTGCTGCACCTACGATGACTACCGCCTTCATGCCGTTGCGGGAACTGCGAATGCTTCCTGGTTCCCTACTCCGCTAAGCTCGAGAATACAGCCCAGGTAGGCGGACGAAATCACGTCATAGGAATACCGCTGCTCGACGGCTTTCCTCGCGTTGCTGCCCATCCGCGAGAGTTCGCCCTTCGACAGACGTTCCAGGCGTACGATTGCCTCAGCGAGTGCGTGTGGGTCGGACGGCTTTACCGTTACGCCGCATTCTACTTCCTGCACGGGATCATATTCGGTCTCGTAATACGCGAGGACCGGCAGTCCCGCATACATATACTCATACAGCTTGTTCGTAGACACGCCGTATCTATTCGCCGGCACATTGCGGAGCGAGACGAGACCGACATCAAATTCCCGAACGATACTCAACATATACTTCTTTGGCATCTGGCCCACGAAATGAACGTTATCCAGCTGTAGCTCATGGGCTTTGCTTTTCAAATTGCTCAGATCTGATCCTCCTCCAACGATCACGATGCGTGCAGTTGAATCCAGATCCCGCAAGTGTATTGCGGCGTCAACCACATCTCTCATCCCGTAATAGGCGCTCACAGCTCCAGCATACCCGACAACGAACTCACCCTCGTCAATCTGCAGATCATTTCTTAGACTGAAGGGCTCTTCAACGATGTGTCCGATATCAAACCCATTGGGGATATGCAGAACTCGGGATGGGTGTACGCCATACTCCTCCGCGAAATACTCCCAGTCACCCGGCTTTACCGATACGATTCGATCCGCTCGTGCTACACTAAACGCCTCTGCCCACTTAAGCATCCGGATATAAGGATTTCGGTGCGACAATCCCGACAATTGCTGCAGGATGAGGGGCCACAAGTCTCTGACTTCGTAGATGAATCCGGCCCCTGACCTCTTCGCCAATCTGTAGGCGGGTAATGAAGCGAAGGGATGAGGTGACGACGCAATCACAACATCTGGAGCGCCGAGGTCTTTGTCTGCCAGCGTTGCTCCGATTGTGTAGGCCAACTGGTTAATGATTTGCCCGAGCCCACGTCCCCTATAGCTCGGCGTACGGACCCATACATAGTCGATGCCGTCGATAACGTCATGACGGCGGAGCCCACTGACCGAAGGCGCAGAGAAGTACTTGTGGAAAAAGCTCGACGAAATGATAGAAACTTTGCAACCTCGCTCCACCAGGTTTCTTGCAAGGTAGTAGACGCGCATGTTGGGGCCATGGTATGGCGACCCTCCGGCGTGAGTAAAGAGGCAAACGCGAGGCTTACTCATCGCGTCGAGACGGATTTGTATAGCTCGGCAGTCTTAGCCGCGATTCTCGACCATCCGAGCTGACGCTTCACGAACGACCTGGCATTCTGCCCGACTACTCGAGCAGAGGATTCGTCCTGTGCTACCCGGATAATCTGGCACGACCATTCCTTCGGATCGTCGGTCGTGACGAGATATCCGGTTTCCTCGGCGTGG
>DATGPC010000233.1:0-5455 GCA_035305265.1 Thermomicrobiales bacterium
AACTGGTCCGGATGCGCGCGGCCTGCCAGCTCGGCGTCGGAGAGGGAGACGCGGAAAGACCGATCGAAGGGGAAGGTCTGCTCATAGGAGTCCCATTCCATCACCGCAGCCTGCTTCGCCCGCCGCGTTATCTCCTCACGATCATTCCCATCACCCTGGACCTCGGGCTCTGCCAGGCCGCCATCGAACGAGATCATCGACGGGCCGAGTAGCGATAACGCGAAAGCCTGGAAACGCGACCGGTCGCTCTCCATCGCGCGGAGCGGGTTCTCCCGATCCATCTCGGCAATCGATTTTGCCCCGTCCTCTTTTGCCTCATACGTCTCCTTCGCTTTGGTCGGGCGCGTCTGGCGCAACCGCGTGTCGCTTCGCGGCGGACCGAGCACGTAGCAGTGCGTCCCGGTACCAGGAACGAGCCGAATCTCGCCCGGTTCGAGGAACTCATGGGCACCGTCGGAGAAGCGCTTCTTGAGGTCCGTGAAAATGGATGAGACGGTCGGGGCCGCCGAGAACGGCATCCCCTCCGGAGGGAAGTCCATCATGAACGAGAGCAGCCCGAGGGCAGTCTGCTGGCGATCCATGATGCCCAGGCGCATGGCGCGGTCGGCAACGGTCGTCAGTGCCCGGCGGTGCTTCTCCAGGATGCGCTTCAGCACCTCCGGCAGCCCCTCCTCGTCCAACTCCGTCCACGACGTCCATAACTGGTCGATCCGTATGCCGGCCCACAGGTCAGCGGCCCGCAGGAAACCCGAGAGGTGGTCCCAATGTTCGTGGGTGATGACGAGGAGGTCGATGTGGTTTCCCGTCGTCTTCCCGATATCGGTGACGATGGCATTGAGGCGCTCCGTATCGTCCGGCGTCCCGGCAACGACGCCACAGTCGATGACGACATGAACGCGGGACGCTTCGTCGTCGGCACGCGGGAACGACAGCAGAAAGCAATCGCCGACGCCCTGGTCATACATCCGGATAGTGGCCTCCTGACCGGAGTCAGGTGATGCCGGCGGACGGAGGTCGGCACTCGAGTGCGGCATGGTTATGGGCCTTCCTAGTCGAACGGCAGGTCACCCTGCGGGCCGTGCAGGAACGAGAACGGTTCGCGGCGTAACGCACTGCCTCCTGTGGCCCTGTCGGCGTAGGTCTGTTCGAGTCGCGCGGCCGGGTTGGGAGCGTCCTCCCCCATCCAGGTCCCGTTCCCGCCAGCCAGCCCCATCTGGGATGCATCGCGGGCGAACCGCGTGACCAACTCGCCCGGCGCCTTCGTCTTCAGGTCCGGCAACGCCCGGTACAGGCGCTTGTAGATGATGTAGCGAATATCCCAATCCATTAGGTCCACGACCAGCGTGGCGCCGCCGCGGCGAACGACCCCGCTCTCCTCCCGAAGCTGCTGGACGACCTCGACGATCAGCTCGTTGTGGAACTCGCCCATCGCCCCGATCCGCCGCGCGAGCCGAAGATTGGAGACGTTGAACTTCGCTCCGGTTCGCAGGTCCAATCCGGGCAGGAGGCTCTGGTCAGGATGGTCCCGCTGCATTTGCTGGAGCAGTTGATGAAGCTCCGCCTGCGCGTCGAGGATCCGGCTGAACAGCTCCCCGCGTTCCCCACCGGGCTGCCAACGCTCCAGCTCGGCTCGCAAGGCGGCCAGTGCCGGCTGCCGCTGCTCCCGCACCCGGATCCCCAGTGGATCCTCGGAATCCTCTATCCAGAGGAGGTTCGTGAAGGCATCGCCCTTCTCCGGACCGCGCCACCTCAGGCTCTCCTCAGACAGCGTCATCACGTCACGCGGGTAGATTCCCCAGGACCGGAAAGCATCGATGAACGCGACACGAATTTCCCGCCGATCGACCGGAGAGCGGTCGTAATCGGCGGTGACCAGCGCGCGCAGGAACTCGCCGAACACGATATCGACCGGCGGCAGGTAATCGAGCGCGCGAATGCAGGCCATCAGGACATCCTCGGCGACCCGCGCTGCGGTATGCGCCAGACGGTTGACGAGATCCGGGTGTATCTGTCCCGGCTGGAGCACCCCGGTGCCGCCGGTCGATATCCGGATCAGGTCGGCCGACCGGTCGTTGTAGAGCTTCAGGAACGCGTCGAAGGCCGCTGCGACGAGGATGCTGCCGCGCTCGTGTGGCTCGTGAATCCGCTCCAGCGCCCGAGGATCCGGTTGCCGCCGCTGCCAGACGCCGTTCTCCACCACGCCGAGCGCGCTCCGCAACGCCTCGCGATGCCCGGTCGTCTGGCCGAACTGCTGGGCCAGTTGCGCCAGGAGGTTGTTCGTTTCAAGGTCGCCCCGTGTCTTCGCGATCTGGTGTCGCAGCACCTCCGGATACGTGAAGTGCTGGAACAGCGCGATGATGTCGGCGAATGCCTCATGGAACGCCCATGTATCGCCACCGCTGTCCGGTAACGCGTAGTTGGGATGGATGCCATCCATCAGCGCATGCGTGACTTCGTGGACGATGATGTCGTGCGAGAGACAGGTGAAGACCATCCCTCCCGGGAAGTGCTTGCCGGAGGGATCATGGCTTCCGGGAAAGTACCCGAAAAGGAGCGCCCGCTTGGCGGGACTGTAATAGGCATTCGCCTCCCGCAGGGCATGCGGGTAGATTCGCAATCGCTGCACGTACCGGTCGCGCTTCCGGAGTCGATAGTGGTCGTGTCGCGTCGTTTGCAGCGAATCGGACGTGTGATACAGCCGTTCTTCCGACTCGATGTCCTGCCAGGGCCGGATCGCCGACCAGAACATCGGCCGACCCAACGCCATCTCGAACCGGCCGATCGTGTTCATCGCCACCGCGTAGACCATCTGCTGATGGAACTGCGGATTCCCCTCGGAGGGCGCGAGCCCGTCCTGCGCCAGGACATGCGGATGATTCAGGTCGATCGGCGCATAGGCGCAGCCGCTCGGGGGATCGATGTCGACGACTTCCAGGTATTCGCCGACCGGTCCCGGATGGAGTCGCTCCCATCGGCATGGGATCCTGACCTGGTTAATGCGCAAGGTATCGAGGTTCGTCTCCTGGCTGGGATCGAACGCATATGCCCGTAACATCCGCGTTGCTGGCGGTGCAGGCCCGGTTTCCGGGTCGAACACCGCCGCCGCGGCGTTCGGCGGGAGCGTCCCGGAATAGATGGGTCTTTGCCGACGCGCCTCCGCATCCCGCTCCGCCTTCAGGCGCACTCGCAACGCATCGGAAATCGCCGGCTCATTGTCGGATGCCGGAATGAGGAGGTCGAAGAGCGGCAGCAACGACTCACCCGGCCGCCAGCGACGAAACGCGTGGAGCAACCGTCCATCGGCGCTGACGCGCATCCGAAACTCGTCACCGAGCAGACGAAGGTCCTCGCCCAGGAACTTGCGGAGCAGCACGCGCTCGCGCTTGCGCTCCCGTTGAACCGCCCTGATCGCTTCCGTGTCCTCGGGGAACTGCGCGGTTCGTGCGGAGTCCATCGCCAGCGAGATGACGGAACGATCGGCGGCACGGTCGTCGCTTGCCTCACGCCATCCGGTGAAGACGCCGGTCACCGCCGTCGCGACCTTGCCCGATTGCGCGACAAGAATGCTCTCGAACCGCCGAACAGTCCCGATATCTGGCAGCCCTCGCTCCAGCATCGCCCGTGCGTCGACGATGCCGACGCCATGCAGGCCCCGGGAGGCGAAATCCGGCACGGAATTGGCGGTCTCCGCGAGGAGATACTGGAATGCGGCCGGGACAAGGCGGGCATCCCCGTCGTAGTAGTCCCTGATCGCCTGATACCCGCCATGGAACGAAAGCCAGAGCGCCGCGATGCCGGCCACATGAGCCGCGGCCAACGATGTACCTGTCGAACGCCCCGGAGTGACCTCGACCTTTCCGGCCCGCACGCGCGACCTCATGGTCGGCACATCCTCCCCGGGAGCCGCGATATCGACAGCTCGCCCCAGTCCTGACCTCCGCCACGGCCCGCTACCCGCGTGGGTCGCGGCTACCGCAACGACTTCGGGAAACGCGGCCGGGAACGTCGTTGTCGGCAGGAAATCCCCGGCGCCCGCGATTACGATCGCGCCATTGTCACGCGCGCGAGTGATACAGGCACGAAGGAATTCTGACGGAACCGGGGACCCGGGGGTGATCGAGATGACGTGCGCCCCGTCCTCCACCGCGCGCAGGACGGCCGATGAGACACGTTCAGTATCGAATTCGGTGACGGTACGGGAAACACGGAGAGGCAAGACCTCGACACCAGGCGCAATACCTGGACTTTCGCCGATCTCACCGTCCATCCCCCTGACACCGACGATAATGCTCGCGGTCGCCGTTCCATGTCCCGGTCTCCGCAGCAGGCCCGGATCGATATCCGGAGCCCTCCCCGAAGATTCATTCGCGTCCTGTGCCGGCTGGGTGATGTCGAGCGCGGTGGACTGGTCTTCATCCTCGATGAACGTGGCGCCTTCGAGGAAACCGTCCGCTGTAGCCAGGGCTCCGGCGAGGATGCCGGTATCGATCAACGCGATGCGAACGCCAGTCCCCGGTTCCACCGCATCGTGCTTCGCACGCCAGAGTTTAATGGCTCCAGAGAGCGGTCCTGCTTCGTCGTTGTCGTCGAATGCAACAACCCGCGTCTGACCCAGGTGCCAGGCTGGGTCGTCCGAATGCGCAGCGATCGCATCGACGGTAGCGTTGTCGTACGGCCAGCCCCACAGGCCGTACTCATCCGGTCGAAGACCGATCGTCCGGCTCCCGGTCGGCGTCGAGACAGTGACAAGAGGTTCAGCGGCCAGCACAGACGGTAGTTTCACCAGTTTCCGGATGCTGCTCCAGACATCGGCGGCGTTCATTGGCTCCGGTGGACCTGCATCGGACTCCCCGGATGCGGGAAACGCCCTGAACCACTCCGGCAATCCCGGCACATCGAAGACGTCCCACCCGGGTAGCACCGAATCGATCGCGTTCTTCACCTGTGCCGGGCTGGGGATGCGTCCTTCCTTCCATACGCACCTGAACGCAACGCCCCGATAGTCGGGCCCGTGCTCCAGGGTCGGCGTTGCGGTGGTCACGGTGGATGACGGCATCCCAATCTCCAGGCTTCACGTATGAGGTCCCTGGCGGTCTTTCGGCGACGAGACACGCACAGTTGGGGCGACGTTCGCGCGGAATGGGTTGGTGAATCCCTGACACTTTCCATCGTAGGGATATGAACAGCAAAAGTAAACGCCAGCGTCAGGAGCGACGCGGCGATCAACATGAGCCTCAATCAGATGTGGAACGGCGGTGACCCCCCCGGGATTCGAACCCGGAACCTGCGGATTAAAAGTCTCGTAGCGTGTCGTCCACCAATGTCCATTGACGACCATTATGGCGCTGTGACGGCCTTCTGAGCATACCGACTGTCTATGGTCGTCTACCTTAGTCCGCCGGCTCTGGGGTCAATTAGGGGTCAAAGTCCACCGCGTGTTACTGCGTCCACGCCT
>DATGPC010000234.1:0-5345 GCA_035305265.1 Thermomicrobiales bacterium
GTATGCGAACCTGACCAGGACGGCGCGACTCTATCGCGACGGCGAGACACTGATCCTCGCCTGGCCGGATCTGGTCCTGGACGTCGTGATGCTGCCGGACGGATCGTATTCACTGCTCGACGAAGACGAGATCGAGGCGACAGGCCTGCGCGAGACGTCGCCATGGCTCGTCGACCAGATGTTTCCCGCGCGGGATGCGCTGCTGCGGATGCTGGAGAACGGCTTCTTCCCCGAGAAGAGATAGCGCGACAGAGACAGTCATTCCGGGCCGTAGACCCGCGTTGGCAGGCGAGCGTGTCGAGGGGTCTTTACATCAGCCTGCACCCGCTTCCGCCACATCAAAGATCCCTCCACGCATGCCCCGCTACGCGGGCCAATTGGTCGGGATGACGGCCTCCAAGGTCTGTCGTGTTCGCGCTTAGGTGTCAGTCAACCGCCGTCTTCTGATCCGCAAACCACGCACCGAATTTGGCCCAGACGAAGTGTTCGGGATCGTGGCTGTACCGCCCCTGATTTCGGCGCTCGGCAATCGTATGACCGTCGAATTCAGCCACCCTCTCGATGGCGATGCCATCGCCTCGTGGTTCCGGGCTGACGAGACCCCAGTACTCCCCTGAAAACACCCGATGCTGATCCGCATTCCGGTACACGACCGTTTCGGTGAAGCAGATGCGCTTGTCCGAATACGGCCACACGAGATTGATGAAGTCTTCCGGGCGGAACCAGCGAGTGACCTCCTTCATGTACGCGCCGGGGAAACCATTCAGCGCAGGGATCGACCAGAACGTATCCGCCACGACGACAGGAGCCTGTACCTGCTCCCAAGCCTGCGCTGACTTGTCAAGAGCAATTTCGATGGGATCCTTCGACTGGATCTCCTGGAAGTGGACCTCCACCGGCTCGACGGTGATACCGAATAGTTGGCAGCCCAGCGACGCCTCGCCAATCTTGCGAGAGTTTCGCGTCGCGATCAGGATGTTGATGTCAGAGCCCTCCCTGAGTTGATCCCCGGCCGGCTAGAACTAGTGCGGCGCGCGGTAGAGCCACGGACGCGCTAACGCCGGGACGTGGATGTGGAACTCGTACTCCCGCGCGGCGGCGTAGGAGACGATGCTGCCGGGCGGAACGGTGTTCAGCGCGAACATTCCCCAATGCACCGGAATGACGGTATCGAACCGGCAATGGCTGGCCAGCTCGGCGGCCTCCCGGAAATCCATGTTGCCGGCGATGTTCGCCTGATTGCGGAAGTAATCGCGACCGTTGATCGGAAGCATCGCGATGTCGATCGCGAACTCCTGCAAGGTCTCCACAAGCCCATCGTAGATGACTGTGTCGCCCGCGCAGTAGACGGTCAACCCATCGATCTTGAGCACATACCCGAGGTACGGGTGCCCGAGCGCGGAGTCCTCATCCAGCCGTTCATGGGCCGCCGGAACCGGGATGATCTCCAGGCCGCCGATCTTCACCCGCTGCCCGGCCTTGACGAAGATGTTGCGATCCGACTGGCCAATGAGGTCGTTGACCCGCTTCAGGTGCGGGTTCGGCGCGATAATCTGCGCCGAGGGCGACGCTGCGGCGATACCCGGCAACGACACCGGGTCGATGTGGTCGCGATGATCGTGCGTCAGGAGCACGACCGTTGCGTTCGTCACCTCTTCGGGCGCGACCGGGGGTTCCATCAACCGCCGCGAGGTTCCTCGGGCGTCGAGGTCTGGATCGAGGTACGGATCGAGCCAGACGATCTGCCCGCCCAGCTTGATGACCGCGCTCCCCTGCCCCAGCCACCAGTACCCCATCGCACCGGCCGGGACGCTGAGACTGTTGATCGACGAGATCAACCCCGTTCCTGTCATACTCATGCCTTCCCTCCCCAGGTTTTCATCATGCTTGCAACGGGACGCCTCCACCGCGTCCCGCGCTAGGTGTCTCGAATCGGATCCGGCGGCCAGGTGGTCTCGCGCAACGCTTCGAGCCGCCCCATCCGGCGCCAGCGAGTTTCGTGCCGCTCCGGTGACGGGGGATCCCGTCGCGACGACGCAGCCAGCGCCGTCACGATCCCGGCGATTGCCGCCATCTCCTCTTCCGTCGGCTCGGGCGTCACCCTGATCCGGATCGTTGGATGGTCCGTGGCCTCCGTCATAGCGGGATATTCCCGTGCTTGCGCTTCGGCACCGCGACGCGTTTCGACCGTGCCAGATCGAGCGCCCGGATCAGCCAGGGGCGCGTCGCTCGCGGATCGATGACCTCATCGATATACCCACGCTGCGCCGCCTGGTACGGGCTGGCGAACAGGTCCTCGTATTCCGCGATCAACTCCTTGCGCCGCTCCGTCGGGTCGTCCAGGGCCTGCAGCTCTCGCCGGAACACGAGATTGACGGCCGCCTCCGGCCCCATGACCGCGATCTCTGCCATCGGCCAGGCGACGTTGAAGTCCGTCCCGATGTGCTTCGAGCTCATGACGACATAGGCCCCACCGTAGGCCTTGCGAGTGATGACCGTTACCTTCGGCACGCTCGCCTCCGCAAACGCGTAGAGCAACTTCGAGCCGTGCCGGATGATGCCGTTGTATTCCTGGTCCGTGCCGGGCAGGAAACCCGGGACGTCGACAAACGTCACCAACGGGATATTGAACGCGTCACAGAAGCGCACGAAGCGCGCTGCCTTGACGCTGGCGGCGATATCGAGCGTTCCGGCGAGCACGGCGGGCTGGTTCGCGACGACGCCAACGCTGTGCCCGTCGAGACGGCCAAGTCCGACGATGATGTTCCGCGCGTAGTCCGGCTGGACCTCCAGGAAATCTCCGCTGTCCAGCACCTCCTCGATCACCTGGAGCATGTCGTAGGGCTTGTGGCTTTCGGCAGGGACGATTGCCTCGAGCTCCGGCGACTCTCGCTCGGGATCATCGTCCGGTTCCTCGTAGGGTGGCGCCTCGAGGTTGTTGGAGGGGATGAAGCTCAACAGGTGCTTGACCTGCTCGTTCATCTCGTCCTCGTCCTCGGCACGGAAGTGGGCAACGCCGCTCCGGGAGGTATGCGCCTCGGCTCCGCCCAGCTCCTCCAGCGTCACGTCCTCGCCGGTAACGGTGCGGATCACGTCCGGTCCGGTGATGAACATCTGGCCGATGTCCTCGACCATGAAAATGAAGTCCGTCATCGCGGGAGAGTACACGGCCCCACCGGCGCAGGGTCCGGCGATGATCGAGATCTGCGGCACCACGCCAGACGCGCGGACGTTACGAAAGAAAACCTCGCCGTACCCGGCAAGGCCCTCAACGCCCTCCTGGATGCGAGCGCCTGCGGCGTCGTTGATGCCAATGATCGGGCAGCCGTAGCGCTCGGCAAGGTCCATCATCTTGACCATCTTCTCGGCGTAAGCCTCGCCAAGAGATCCGCCGAAGACGGTGAAATCCTGGGAGAAGATGGCAACCTTGCGGCCCTCGATGGTGCCGAAGCCGGTCACGACGCCGTCACCGTATGGGTGCGAGCGATCCATGCCGAATTGGGTCGCGCGATGCTGGACAAAGGCGTCCAGCTCCATGAAGGAGCCTTCGTCGAGCAGGGCCAGCACCCGATCCCTGGCGCTGCGCTTGCCCCGCTTCGCCTGCTTCTCGCGGGTAGCCTGGTCGCGCTCCTTGATCGCCTGGCGAATCTCCGCGAGCCGGGCGGATTTCTTCACCTCTGTCTGCGCCATCGGGTCTCCCCTTCCCTGCTGGGTGCTCAATGAATACCCAATTGTACCCGCGACGGTCTCACAAATCGCGAAAAACGCGAGCCTGGCGGCGCGAGCCACCCAAAGGGGCGTGGGGGTGCGGTTCGTGCGCCGGTAAACTTGCATCAGAACGATGCGGCAGCGGTGGCCACGGATTGGCAGCCGCTTCTCGGGAGGAGCCTACATGCCCGGAAGTATCTACATCACCTCCGCGGAGGGACACACCGGCAAGTCCATGATCGCCCTTGGCCTGCTGGACATCCTGCAGGAGCAGGGGCGCGATGTTGGCGTCTTCCGGCCGGTCTCGCGCTCCCGGACCCACCCTGACGACGTGCTCGATATGCTGCTCCACCGGCTCAACCGTGCCGACCCGGCTGAAGAGTGCATCGGCGTGACCTATGAGGACGTCCATGACGACCCGGACGGGTCGATCTCGAGGATTATCTCGGACTATCGGGTCATCCAGGAGCGGCACGACGTCGTCATCATCCTCGGGTCGGACTATACCGATATCTCCTCGCCGACCGAGCTCTCCTACAACGCCCGCATTGCGGCGAACCTTGCCGCGCCGGTGCTGTTGGTGCTCGGCGGGAGATCGCAGGATGAGGATTCGCCATCGAACTCCCAGTTGATGACCGGGGGGCCGAGGACCGCGGACGAGATGCGCCAATTCGCCGAGATGTCCATCGCCGAGCTGGAATCGGAGCACGCTCAGCTGCTGGCCGTCATCGCCAACCGCGTCGATCGTGAGAACTTCGCGGCGATCCACGATGCGCTGGAGCAGGCGGTTGAGGACGCGGGAGACATTCCCGTGTGGACGCTCCCGGAGGACCCGGTCCTCGTCGCGCCGACGATGCGGGACCTGATGCGGGCGCTCGACGGCAAGCTCGAGCGCGGCACCGAGGAGCAGCTGGACAACGACGTGCTTGCGTACGTTGTGTCCGGCATGTCGATGGAGAACGTGCTCACGCACCTGATCGAGGGTGCGGCGATCGTCGTGCCAGGGGATCGATCGGAGGTGCTGCTGGCGGTCCACCTCGCCCACGACTCGGACACCTTCCCGCAGCTCGCCGGCGTCATCATGAACGGCGGCTTCGAGATGTCACCGCCGATCCGGCGGCTCATCAGCGGCCTCACGACCGACCTGCCGATCATCAGCGTGCCCTATGGCACCTTCGAGACGACACGGCGCATCAGCAGGACCAGAGGTCGGCTGGCGACCGCATCCGAAAGGAAGCGCGACCTCGCCATCCGGTCGTTCCGGGAGAATGTCGACCGGGATCGGCTGGTGCAGCTGATCGATGAGGCACGACCGAGCATCATGACGCCATTGATGTTCGAACACCAGCTGATGGAGCGTGCGCGCCAGGATCGCAAGCACATCGTGCTGCCCGAGGGCGAGGATGACCGGATCCTGCTGGCCGCCGCCGAAGTGCTGGCGAGGGGAGCCGCGGAGATCACCATCCTGGGGGAGGCCGGTCAAATCTCGGCCGCCGCCGAACGACTCGGGATCGACCTCGATGGAGCGCATATCCTGAGCCCGCACGATCCGGAGCTGAACGAAACGTTCGCGCAGGAATATGCCCGTGTCCGCGCCCACAAGGGCATGACGGTCGAGCGAGCCCGGGAGATCGTCA
>DATGPC010000235.1:0-8248 GCA_035305265.1 Thermomicrobiales bacterium
TGCTGCAGCAGGACGGCGGCGCGTGCTTCCGGCGCGTGCCAGACGTAGCCGGCCACGCCGGTCCCGATATTCCACGGCTCGGGCCTGATCACGCCTTCGACGCCACCATCGGCCGCTGAAGTCGTCCCGCCGGGGGACCAGCGTCCGCGCCGGGCGATGAGCTTGTAGGCGGTCCAGGCGGTCGCCCCTCCCGCGATCAGGATTCGGGGCCAGGTCCAGTTGCCCTCGGGTCGCATGGCGTTCTCCTTCATCTCACGTGCCGCCGGCCTCATGGATCATGCCAACGATGCGGTGGCGACCGAAATGGACCGCCCAGCCAAGCGGCGTGGAGCGGAACTGCGCGTCGCGTGCAGCGAGGTTGGCGCCCGCGGTGATGAGCAACTCGACCAGGAGCTCGTCGCCGAGGCGGACGGCGTGGTGCAGCGGCGTTGCCCGCTCCGGCCCGGTAGGACGGTTGAGGACGATCGGGTCGTTCATCGCCAGCACCGCTTCTTCGCGGAGCCCGACGTCCCACAGTGCCATGAGATCCGGCTTTGCGCCGCGTTCCAGCAGCCAGCGCACCATCTCTCGTTGCCCGAACCGTCCGGCGAAGCTCATGGGCATGTCGCCGTTCGGAAGCGAGAGGGGAAGGGCGTCCGGGTCCAGCTCGTCGATGCGGCCGGCGCCGATCGCCTCGGCGGTGGCGACCGTGGCCGGATCGGGGAGGAACCGTGCTCGCCTGGCGGGCAGGAACCATGTCATGCCGTCGCCATCGTGGCTGAACCCGAGATTGCGGTACATCGGGAGGCCCTCGGCGGTGGCGTTCAGCGCGATGCGCGTTGCGCCGTGCTCGCGGGCGACGCGCATCGCGGCGATCGTCAGGGCAGTGCCGATGCCGCGGCGGCGCGCGTCCGGATGGACCGCGACATTGAAGAGCCCGGCGATCTCGTCGGTCAGGTTCACGATGGCCTGCCCGAGCACGCCGTTGCGGTCCCGCGCGATGAGCCAGTGGACCACAGGGACCTGGCTCCCCAGCGCGAGCTTGCGGGTCATCTCGACCTGGTCCGGGATCAGGTAGGGGATCGCCGGGGTCTCGCGCAGCTCGTCGACGTCCTGTTGCGTCGCATGGCGGACCGTGATGTCCCTGGGCACGCCGGTTTCGGGATCGTCGGTGAGCGGGCGGCTCATCCACGCCGGACGGAAGGAGAGATCGAAGCCCCGCGCCTGGAGGGCGAGGGAGGCAGCCGGACGATTGTTCATCGCCCAGACGAGCATGTCCTGGGCGCCATAGGAGCGCAGCCAGCGCCATGTCCGCTCGAACGCCTGCAGCTCCGGGACGGCGTCGGGGGATGTTTCCCCGATGCAGACGACGCCGGAGCGTCCGGTGCGGACAGCCCGGATCGTTTCGTCATGGCAGATGCGCGTGTGCGGGATGGTGGGAGAGATGTCGCCGGTCGAAAGTCGTTCGAGCCAGGATTGCTGGTTTCGGAAGAAGGCGCGGACTGATGCCGGGCTTCCGGTGGAGTCCTGCTGAACGTGGGGCCCGCTCGGTTGATCGTTCATGATCCGGATGTTCGACCTCCCGAAACGGGGAATACCGGGTTGCGGGCGTAGAGGGATGGAGCTCCACGACCGCAACCGGTGGCCTCAGAAGGGAAGGCTGAGGTGTACGTACTCTAGCAGGGCCGATCCGGCTGTGTCAATGAGGCACCGATCGGCGGTCCTATTTCAGGCCGCTGTGCGCGTAGCCGGTAATGAACTGGCGCTGGAAAATCAGGAACAGCACGAGCACGGGGATGATCACGATCATCGTGGCTGCCGCGACCAGTTGCCATGCCGCGCCCGCTTCGGATGCCTGCGTGAAGAGGGCGAGCCCGACCGTCAGCAGTCGCTTGCTATCGCTGTTCGTGACGATCAACGGCCAGAAGAAATCGTCCCAGTGGTAGCTGAAGGAGATGAGCGAGAACGCCAGCACGGACGATCGAACGTTCGGGAGGTAGATCTCCCAGATCACCCGCAGGGTGCCGGCGCCTTCGAGCCGCGCCGCCTCCTCGTACTCGACCGGCACGCCACGGAAGCTTTGCCGGAGGAAGAATGTGGCCATCGCGGAGCCGAAGTAGGGAATCATGATTGCCCAGAGTGAATCCAGCAGCCGCAGGTCCTTCATCGTGATGTAGTTCGGGATGACGAGCGCCGACAGCGGGATCATCATCTGCAGCAAGTACAGATAGAACAGCAGGTCCCGACCCCGGAAGTTCAGCCGGGCAAAGGCATACGCCGCCAGGGGCGATGTCACCAGCTGCACGGCGAGGATGCCGAACGAGGTGATAGCGGTATTCAGGTAATACCGGTCGAACGCGGCCGCGTTCCACGCGACGTTGAAGGTATCCAGCGTCCAGGCGCGCGGGAGCGTGCTGTTCGCGATCGATTCCGTCTCGGGCCGGAACGCCGTGATCGCTACCCAGAGCAGCGGGATGAGCCAGATCAGGCCGAACAGGACGAGGAGGGCGTTGAGCACGACGCCACGGGTCTTGTTGCTAGACACCACGTTCCTCCCTGATCCGGTCCACCACGAAGATCTGGAAGGCCGAGACCGACCCGATCATGACGAGAAAGATGACGGACAACGCAGACGCCAATCCGGTGTTGGTAAAGGCAAACTGCGTCTCGTAGATATGGAACAACATCAGGTTGGTCGAGTTGCTCGGGCCACCTTGCGTCATCACGTAGACGAGATCCAGCGTCTGCAGGGCATTACTCATGGCGAGGGTGACGACGAAGACGAGCGTCGGCCACAGGAGTGGCAACCGGATATCGCGCACCAGCCTCAGGATGTTGGCGCCGTCGAGCCGGGCCGCGTGCTCCACTTCCTTGTCGATTCCCTGCAGGCCCGCGAGGATGAAGATCGCGTAGAACCCTGATTGCCGCCAGATGCCAACCATGGCGAGCGCCCATAGTGCCGTGTCCGGATCGCGGAGCATAGCCGGCTCGCCGAGCCCGAAGACGTCGGCCAGTTTGCTCAGGAGCCCATACTCCGGGGTCAGCATGAAGAGCCACACCGACGCCACGCTGACGAGTGGAAGCACGATCGGATAGAAGAACATCGTGCGAAGGAAGGTGCCGATCCACGTGCTCTGGTTCACCAGCATCGCGATCACAAGCCCGAGCGCTACAGATGCCGGCACGACCATCAGGACGTACGCCAGCGTGTTGAGCAATACCTTCTCGAAGATTGGGTCGCTGGTCAGGTGCCGGAAGTTGTCCAGCCCGGTCCAGATCGGCGTTGGCTGGGCGAGGTTCTGCTTCATCAGGCTTCGCACCGCCACCGAGAAGATCGGGTAGATGGTGAACGACGCGATGAAGAGGAACCCCGGCAGGATCAAGAGGTAAGGGGTGAGCGCCTGGAGCCAGCGGTTCCGGACAGACCGAGCCGGAGGCGTCGAGATCAGCAGGCTGTCCGTGGGGCGTGCATGCATGGAATCGTCCTGGATTTCGAAGGGACCGATGTGAGCACAACACGACTGTCCCGGGGCCAATATTGCCCCGGGACAGTCGTGCCCTCCTAGCGGAACTGGCTGAGGATCGCGTCCGCCTGCTCCTGCGCGTCGCGCAGGGCATCCTCAGGCGTGGCCTGCTCGGTGACCGCCGCCTGGATCGCGTCGTCCATGATCTTCTGCAGCTGACCACTTTGATGCCCCGTCAGCTCGGGCTGGGCGAATTCGAGCTGCTCGAGCGCGGTCGTTGCCTGCGGTGTCTCCGCCACGTAGTCCTGCCATTCCTGGGTCTCGAGGACCGACAGGCGCGTCGGCACGTATCCGGACTGCAGCGACCAGTGGGTTGCCATCTCGGTCGAGGTCATCCATTGGACGAATGTCCATGCCGCCTGCTGGCGTTCTTCCGGAATGTCCTTGAACACGTACATGTTGCCGCCGCCGGTCGGGGTGCCGAACTCCTTGTTCTTCGGGAGGAATGCGGTTCCGAATTCGAACTCGGCCTGGGAGTTGATCGACACCAGGCTGCCGGTCGAGTGGTAGAGGAATGCGGTGGTCGCCGAGCTGAAGTCGGTTGGGCCCGCCGCCCAGTCGATGGCGCCGGTCGGCATCACGCCCTCTTCGGTGCTCAACCCGACCATCCACGTCAGCGCCTCGACCGCTTCCGGCGTATCGAAATTGACATGCGCCGCGTCCTCGCCGTTCAGCGTCTGCCCACTCTGGATGGCCAACGCCTGGAAGAGCCAGTAGGCCGAGGTCGTTGCGGGGATCTCGACGCCCCACGTAGTGCCGCCGGATTCCATGGCCTGACGACCGAAGTCGACGAGCTCGTCCCACGTTTCCGGGGGCGTTTCCGGGTCCAGGCCGGCGCCTTCGAGGGCCGTCTTGTTGTAGTAGAGCACCGGCGTGCTGCGCTGGAACGGGACACTGACGGTCTTGCCATCCGCCTGGGTATCGGCCCAGTAGGCCGGCTGGAAATCGTCCGGATCGAATCCTTCTGCCTGCTCGAGGTCGCTGACGGCGAGGATGGCATCGAGGTCGAGCATCGTTTGCTTGTCGGTCGCCAGCATCACGGCGACATCCGGAGGATTCCCGGCCTGTACCGCCGTCTGGACCTTTGTCGCGGTGTCGGCATAGGAGCCGGTGAACGAGGCTTCCACGACGATGTCCGGGTGAGCGGCGTTGAACTCGTCGACCATCTCCTGCATGACCTGTGCGAGGGGACCGGCGACGCCCACGGGATAGAAGTAGCTCAGCGTGACGGCATCCTGCGCACGGAAGAATGCCGGACTGGCGTAGCGTCCGGATCGCGCTCCTGCCGACATCGGCAGGGCAGTCGCTGCCGCGCCCGCGGCCGCCGATTTGGCGAAATTCCGACGGGACATCCCGTGAGTGAAGCGCTTCATGACGCACACCTTTCCGATGGTCCCTTCCGATTCGCGGAAGGAGGCCTGATTATTCAATTACCGTCGATCTGTTTCGGAAGGAGTCTAAAGACCCTCGGAAAGGGTGTCAAGAGCCGGCGCGGGCGGGCGTTCGCCATGACAACGAACAGGCACCGATTCGGGCGGGTGCGAGCGGGTCATCTTGGCCGTCCGGGCGGGTAATCGTGCTACGATTACGGCGTAAGCTTCCTGCATGTATTTTCGGCGCCTGTTGCGGGCGGAGTGCATACATGCACGAATTCGACAGCGGCGCTTCGAGTGCGATTCCGCGTGCTGGTGCGCTGTCCCCGCCGGGGATCGACCCTCGGCAACGCATGATTTCACCATGGCAGGTGTCAACGACGACATCGCGGCCATCGACGAGGAGGAATCCGGTTCAATGAGCGATAACAGTAAGGTCCATGTTAATGGTCTCGACGATGTCATCGCGGCGACGACCGAGCTGAGCCACGTGTTCGGCTCGGACGGCAAGCTCGTGTATCGCGGATACGATATCAATGAGCTCGCGAACAAGGCCTCGTTCGAGGAGGTCGCCCACCTGCTCTGGAAGGGCCACCTTCCGAACAAGGACGAGCTGGCCGAGATGGAGCGCATCTTCGGCGAGAACCGCGAGCTGCCCGAGCCGGTAATCGAGGGGCTTCGCCAGATTCCCGCGTCGGCGAACCCGATGGACGCACTGCGCACCGGCGTTTCCCTGCTGGGCGCGGTAAACGAGGACAAGTTCAACGACCTGCCGACGTTCGAGGAAGCGATCGAGCTGGCGGCGCGCTTCCCGGCGATCGCGGCGGCGTTCCACCGGCTGCGGAACGGCAAGGAGCCGATCCAGGGGCGGTCGGACCTCAATACGGCGCAGAACTTCCTTTATATGATGACCGGCGAGGAGCCGGCGGAGAACCACTGGAAGCCGCTGGACACCTATCTGGTGCTGTTGGCGGACCATGGCCTCAACGCCTCGACCTTCACCGCCCGCGTCATCACCTCCACGAACTCCGACATGGCCTCCGCGCTCACCGGCGCGATCGGCGCGCTGAAGGGTCCGGCCCATGGCGGCGCCCCGGCGAAGGTGCTGGAGATGCTGGAGGAAATCGGCAGCGCCGAGAACGTCGATGCCTACCTGACGAAGGCGCTGGACGAGGGCAAGCGGCTGATGGGCTTCGGCCACCGCGTCTACAAGGCAGAGGACCCGCGCGCCGAGATCCTGCGCGAAATGGCGCGGGAGGCGTCCACGCCGGAGTTCTTCGCGCTCTCGAAGGAGACGGAGGACAAGGCGATCGCGCTGCTGGAGGAGCGCAAGCCGGGCCGCAAGCTGTACACGAACGTCGAGTTCTACTCGGCGGCGGTGCTGGCGGCGGTCGGTCTGCCGGGCGATATGTTCCCGGTGGCCTTCGCGGTCTCCCGCAGTGTAGGGTGGTCGGCGCATGTGCTGGAGCAGGTGGAGCACAACCGCCTCATCCGGCCGGCGAGCGAGTATGTCGGGCCGGTGCCGACGAAGACATTCGCGCCGATCGGCGATCGGTAGGGTACGGACTCATCTGCAACCACAGGACGGGCGGCCATTGCGGCCGCCCGTTTTCGTGTCTCGTAGGGGCGGACATCAGAGTCCGCCCCTACGGGATGCTGCCCGTGTTTCCTACCAGTGGCGCGGCTCGGTGGCCCGGACGCCGATCTCGTTGCGTCTTGACTGGACCTTCTGGGCGCGGACGATCCAGGAGATGCCGGCGGCCAGGAAACCGAAGATGGTGCCAAGGAGTACTTTCGTCGGGGCGTTCATGGGCGGTGTCCTCCGGTGCGCGCTTTTCGATAGGGCATGGTGTCGCATGGGACGCGCCACAGCGAGCCGGCCGGAGGCCGGTCGTTACGGGGCGGCCGGCTCGCGAGCGTCTTCCTCGATGACATAGGTCGCTTCCGTCAGCACGGGGAAGTTCACGGACCGCGCGATAAAACACATCTCGTGGGCGATGTGGTGGAGGGAGTCGGCGACATCGACGTCCGTGCCAGGCGCAAGCGTGATCTCGGGTCGCAGGACGACCCGGGTGAACTGGCCGCTGCCGTCCCGGTTCATCTCCATCGTGCCCTCGGCGTGATCGACGTAGCCCGTGACGACCACCTTCTTCTTGGCGGCCGTGCTGAGGTACCAGAGAAGGTGGCATTGGGAGAGGGCGGCGACCAGCAGGTCTTCCGCGTTGTACCGGCTGGCGTCGCCCCGGAAGGCGGGGTCGGCTGATCCGTGGATGACCGGCTTGCCCTCGACGACGATGTCCTGGTTCTTCACGTAGGACGTCGGGGTTGCCGTGCCCTCGCCGGTGTTCCCGGTCCAAGTCACCGTGACGGCGTAATGATGCTCTTTCTCCGACATAGTCGCTCCAGGGTAACAAGGGTGATCGTGAACTCTTCGGGACCCGGAATCGAGTGTAGCGTGTCGGCGAGCGAAGGTGTGTGGCGATTCGGTGTCACCACTTGGCGGCCGGATCAGGCGTCGGCGAGCTTTTCCCGGAAGCGGGCGACTTCTGCTTCGGGATCATCGACCTCGAAGCAGAGGTAGTCGTAGTCATCGAAGCGCAGGCGGATGGTGATGCAGTTGCTGGCGTTCCGCCTGAGCCAAAACGACCGCTCGTCGCGGCTCCCGGCCCGATCCTGAATGAAGGTGCCGGCCTTCAGGAACATCGGGATATGGATGCCGGGATCCGATTTGGCGTTGAACGAGCGGTTGGCGAACTGCTCGTCGTGCTCGACGGAGATGACCCTGGAGTAGGGGATGGTGATCTTCGATCTCGATGACAGGAATCGATACAGCCCCTGCGGCCTGACCGTGAACGATGTGTCCCCGTGCTCGATCGTCGTGATGGCCATGCGTGATCTCCTCCCGCGGACGCTCCGAACATATCGTTTTTATGTGGAACATGGTTTCCACCATGATACAGGGAATTCCGCCGATCTGGAACGCAGGCACGCGAACGGCGGCTGAGGATGTTGCCGGTCGCCTGTGGCATGTTTATTCGCCGGGTGTGGCGAAGCCGTCGATGAGCCAGCGGCCCTGAACGGCGTCCCAGAAGAAGATCATCTCCGAGACGCCGTCTTCGGCGCCGACAGGGTAGCCGTACTCCTCGGAGGGCGATCCGCCGTCGCGGGTGACCCAGACGACCGTGACGTGCGCCCGGCCGTCCTCGTCGATCGAGGCCAGCGCGGGATCAAACTCATCGGGCATCGTCGGGATGGCCGGGTTCCCTTCCGGGTCCCAGTTGAACGCGCCAGAGTTCTCTGGTGCCGCGTCGATCTCCGCCCGCATCTCTTCGAGCATCTGCCGGAGCTGGGCTTCCGGCATCCACGGCCCGG
>DATGPC010000236.1:0-6886 GCA_035305265.1 Thermomicrobiales bacterium
GGCGAGGAAGGCAAGCCCGAGGAAGAGGCCGATCAGCATCACGTTCCACCACGGGAATCGCCTGCGAAGACCGACCGCGAGCATCCAGATCACCGCCGAGGTGAACATGATGGCGAGGATGTCGTTGTTCAACATCGACGCCTCGTAGCTGATCTGCGGCTGGAAGGCGACGAAGGCTGGCACCGTCATCGCCAGGAAGCGGTCGCGCGGGAAAATCGTCCGAACCGTCAGGTAGGCAAACACGACCGTGAGCATCCCGAACGGGATCGTCGCCATGCGGAACATATAGATCTGCTCATCGATGTGCATATCCTGCACGAGCCAGTAGACCGGCGTCATGAGCATGTAGAAGAGCGGCGGATGGTTGCCCGTGTAGATCCAGCCTGAGGGCAGGTACTGGCCCTGGAAGGTCACCGCGCGAACCGGCTCCGGGTAGTCGCCCCACCAGTCCTGGGTGATGAACTTCGTCGGCGGCGAGTTACCGTTCTCGGTGTACTTGTAGAACTCGTCGGGAATCTGGTCCCAGTCGTCATAGTCGCTGTTCTCCCGATACTCCCGGTCGAATTCGACTGGATCCGGAATGACCGGCACCCTTCCCTCTTCTGCCAGCACCTGGAGATACGCGTAGTGGGCGACCTCGTCATGCCCCGAGTATGGCGGAAAGACGAGCGCGATCAGGATGCCCTTGAAGAGGAAGATGACGAGCAGGAGCCACAGGAAGCGTTGCGGAACGGACGCCGTGCGGATCGCGGTGCGGAGTCGAGACAACAGACCCGGTCGCGGGCGCTGCGGGGCGGTTGATCGGGCGGGTTCGGTTGCGGCTGGTGACGTCTGCTCTCGGGGCATCAGTGTGGAAGACGACACGAACCGTGACTCCTGTACATGCGTGAGAGATCGGGCACGCTGATCTGCTGGCGGCTCGATTCCACAGTGTACACGCGAAATGCGGCTCCATGCCCTGTACCGCTGCACTGTGGGCGCGGCGGTGGAGACCTATACCTGGGAGTTCCAGTACGGGATCACGTATCCGGTATAGATGAGGACATTCATGACGACCAGCGCCAGGAAAAGCGCGGCGCCGACGTACGGCAGCCACCTTCGCGGGAACCACGACCGGAAACCGAGCATGAGCAGGATCGCGCCAGGCACGATCATCGGGAAGTAGTAGCGCGCCTGGGTCAGCGAGAAACTCGTGCCGAATTGCAGGATGCTGTAGTACCCGAGCACGCAGGCCACGCCCATCGTGAGGATCGCGGTGACCTGCCACGGCATGATCGCCAGCGTCTCGTCGGCGTGGTACCGGATTTCGCCGGCCGCCCTCCCCTGCTCTTCCTCGCGCGTCATCCAGCGCTGGGTGCGAATGAAGCGCACCGCATAGACCGCGAGTCCAACCGTCCCGAAGAGGGTGGCCCAGAAGATGACGCGAAGGAACGTCGTTCCCAGCGGGATGAGCCGCCAGCCGAATTCACCCCATGTCTCGCGCCAGCGCCACCAGAAGAACCACTTGTCGGAGAGCATCGACCAGATCGACCGGCCGCCCTCGTTCCAGTACTGCAGCTCCGACACGCGGTTGAGCGCGGTCGGATCGCCGTAGGTCACCATCATGTACAGCACCCACGGAAACACGATCAGCGCGGCGACTCCGGCAACGAGCGCGCCCTTCGGCAGCCACTGGCGCCAATCCTTGACGTGCAGACCGAAGATCATCGCGACCGCGATCAGCGCAGCGGTCGTGACCGATGTGCTCTTGGAAAGGATCGCGAGGCCGAGAAAGAGTCCGGTGAGGAGGCATATCCGGATCGGGAAGCGTTTCCTGAGTCCGAGGGCAAGCATCCAGATCACCGCCGAGGTGAACATGATGGCGAGGATGTCGTTGTTGAGCATCGACGCCTCGTAGCTGATCTGCGGCTGGAAGGCGACAAAGGCCGGCACCGTCATCGCCAGGAAGCGGTCGCGCGGGAAGATCGTGCGGACCGTCAGGTAGGCGAAGACGACCGTAAGCATCCCGAACGGGATCGTCGCCATGCGGAGGAGATGGATCTGCTGGTCGACATCGAGGTCATCGACCAGCCAGTAGACCGGCGTCATCAGCATGTAGAAGAGCGGTGGATGGTTACCGGTGTAGATCCAGCCCGATGGGAAATAGTCCCCGAGGTAGGTCACGGACCAGACCGTGTACGAGAAGCCGCCCAGCCAGTCGCCGGTAGCGTAGTGAGCGTAGTCGTAGAGCTCTTCGGGCGCGTGATCGAATGTCGGCTGCTGGACCCCGGCCCTGGTGCGCTCCGCGCGCCACTCCTCGAGATCCGGGATGACCGGTACCCTCCCCTCGTCCGCCAGCACTTGCAGGTAGGCGTAATGCATCACCTCGTCATGCCCGGAGTACGGCGGGAAGACGAGCGCGATCAGGATGCCCTTGAAGAGGAAGATGACGAGCAGGAGCCAGAGAAAACGTCGGGGGATGTCCGGTGACCGGACGAAGCGCAAGATCCGCCCCTTGGGCTGAGGATCCGCACTGGCATGGCTTTCCGATTCGACGGAGACGACGCTGGACACGGCATATTCCCCAATTTGATGACGTGGCACCCGCCCCGGACCGCGTCCGTTGGCTCCGTCAACGAAGTGTACACGTGCAAGGCGGTGTTCCGGAGTCATCTCGCGGCGTACACTGTGGCAGTGAATGTCATCCCAACCCAAGGAGCATGTTCGTGGGCGTGAACTATTACGACACCCTGATCGCGATTGCCGACGACAGTCCCGTGCAGGAACCGGTCATGCCGCCGCGCAACGACGCGAAGCCGACGATCGCCGCCGAGCAGTATCGCCTGCTGGCGGACCGCCCGTACGAGCTGACATCGGAAGACGTGATCTTCACCGTACATGCGGACAAGAACGGGATCCCAACGGACGAGCGCGATACCGCCCGGGAGGAGTTTTTCCAGACGTCACGCGCCTGCCTGCGGACATCTCCGCTCGCGAAGAAGTTCGGATGGGGTCTCCACTCAGACGCTGAGGGACGCCTCGCGCTCGTCGGCGCCGGGTCGGACCGGTACCGGGAACTCGTCGAGGATCCGGCGACCAAGGTCGTCAAGGCGATGCGATCCAGCCGGAAGTAATGAAGGGATGAGGATCGACGGCACCGGTCCCTGACACGAACCCGGATCTATGCGTTTTCATCGTTCTTGATCAGGCGGGCGTATTCGGCGAAGTCATCGTCCTGGTCAGAGCTGCCGTTCCGCGGCATGGGAATATACTCCGCCGACTCCAGGGCCTGGCGGGCGTAAGCGCTGATCGCCGCCACATCGCCGCGCATATCGGGGTCGCGCAACGCCTCCTCGACGGCCTTGATCCAGGTCGCGGACTCGAAGGCCCACTGGTCGGACGCCTCGTAGATGCAGTGGCCGCCGCGCGGATACCAGACCAGGGTGGCTCGCTCCCCCACCCTGCTTGCCAGCTGCTGCGCCTCGGTCGGCGGAACGAGCACATCTCGGGCGGCACCGAAGACCAGCAATGGCTGGCGTAGCTCGCCTGCTACCTCGACCAGGGAGAAACGATCTACCTTCTCCCACAGTTCCGGCACCATCTCCCCATCGCGCACGAGCCCCATCTCCTTCAGGAGCAAGGGGCTGGCGCGTCGGATCCACCGCTCCGGATCATACGGCGGCGTAATCGCTATGGCCGCCATCACCTGCCGGTTATGCGCGGCAATCCGCACGGCCTGGTGTCCGCCAAGGCTGGCGCCCAGGACGACAACCCGGTCGAGATCCATCATCGCCTCGTTGCGGAACAGCTCGAAGACTCCGTCGATCACATCGTCCTGGTCACCGTCGACATCCGCGACGCTGGTCGCTTCGCCGGTGCCCGGGCTGTCGAGGGCGAGGATGGCATAGCCCTGTTCGAGGAAACGCGGTGCCCAGGCGATGGTCTCTTCCTTCGACATGCTGACGCCGTTGAGGAACACGACGAGACCGACCGGATCGACGACCCGCTCCGGCGCCATGAAATAGGCCGGCAGCGACGTCGTGCGCCACGGTACCCAGATATGCCGGGCGTTCGGATAGATCTGGGGCAGGGAGAGCGTGAAGAGCGAAGCCGCCGCCGCGCGACACTGGCGAACGGTGCGCTCGTCTTCCAGCTCGAAGATCTGCGCCGCGTGGTAGCAGAGCGCGGCGATGTGCCGTGCCCGGGCCGCCTCCAACGGCTTCGAGGCGGACGTTTGCCGGCGAAACTCGCCAAGGAACCGCTGCGCCGTCTCGACCCACCGGGGACTCCATTCACGAGCGCGCCGGATTGATTTCAGGGTTTCCTGGACGACGTCGGCCGGGATACCCATCTCGAGGAAACGCCCGCGCGACTCGAGGGGCAGCACCGCCGCCGATCGCGCCCGGAAGAGCGCGTCCACGTGACGCATATCGACACGCCGGGCCATCCGCCAGGCATCCGGCGCGTACCGCCAGCGCTGCAGCGACATGCCGGGCGGCATCGCCCGATCAGCCTGCGCGATCTCGCTGGCGTTTGATTGGCCGGTGCTTCCGGCGGGATCGGATGGGGTCATCACAGACATCGACTCGATCTCAGACTCTCAGCCCCCACCACATCCGCCGCGCCTCGGCGAGGGCATGATCAAGGGCGCGTACTTCTCGCTCGTCATGGCAGATAAGCACGACGCGGTCCAGACGCGAGGTAAATCGTCGAAGATAGGCAACCAGCTCCTCGATCATCACGAGGAACGCCGCATCGTCATCCAGCGACGACGATACCTTGCCCGACGCGAGTGCTGGCATGGCGAGGGATCGGACGCGTGCCTTGTCGGCGGCTTCAAGGACCGCCGTGGTGGCGTCCCTGATCGTTTGCTCGCGTGTGGGAGAACCGAGCGCGTCCGCGACGACGGCGTGGATGATCGCCCTGGTTCCGCGGGCGGCCAGTTTACCGGAGGTTGTGACAACGGCGGTACCGAGGATCAGCGGGGCATGCGCCATCGCCTCGCGCTCGATGTCCTGGCCACCTTCAAGCCGGACCAGCCCCGCAGTCCCCACTCCCATCACGCCGCGACGATTGGCGGGAGCGACGATGGCATCGACCTGGTGGGAGAACAGGGAATCGGCGGACGGGATGACAACGGTGCGTCCAAAACGGACGCCCGGCTCGCTCACCATTTGACCGTGTTCTAGCGATTTCACAGGTTGCAACCGACCTCATCGTGCCCATCGGGAACGTACGTCTCTGTCGTCGAGTGTATCATCCATGGCCGTCCAGAACCTGCGCCCGCCCACATTCCGATATGAAGGGGACATTCCGATTGGATCGGAATGTCCCCTTCTTCGCGTCCGTTTACGGTGATGAGGGCAAGAGGGTCCACCCGGGTGGACCCTCCCCTAGTTTCCTGTTTCCGGGATCTGGTACAGCGCACCAGAGGAGGTATCGAGATAGACGATGCCGCCATTGAGCCAGAGCACCGTGCCCGGCGAGCGATCGTCGGCGGCGTAGCTGGTGACCAGCGCTCCGCTGCGATCGTAGATATTGATCGCGGTACCGTCGCTGACGGCGACACGATCACCCGACGGTGACATGTCGAAGTCGACTCCGCCGAACGGGATCTGCGTGACGGGCGAGCCCGGCTCGTTTGCCGGCGCGATGACCAGCTGACCGTTGGCGACATACCCGATCAGGGGCGGCTCGGCCGATGGGGCGAAGCGCACCAGTTGCGGGGCTCCGCCGAGGCCCGCGGCGACGGTTCCCTCCCCTTCCGCCAGAATGACCCAGCTTCCGTTCGAGGTCGGGATCCAGAAACGGTTCCCTAGTTCGTAGACGGCGCCCTGGGGCGCGATGGAGGCATCACCATCGAGCAGGACCACATCGTCGACGACGCTCTCCCCCTCGACCGTCACCTGCCGGTACTGAACCACGCCATCGGCCGTCCGCACGTAAAGCACGCTGCCACCCGCGACGCCGATCGGGGCGTCCGTCGCGGCTCCATCCTTCGTTCCGCTGGAGATGTCCATACAGGATCCAGAGGAATCGCAGAGCGAGATCGCATCGCCGTTGTCGGTGGTGAGGGGCTCGAGCGTTCGACCTGCCTCGGTCACGAGCACCGGGGCATGAGGAACGTAGCCGAACTCCATACGGCCCTGCTCCGTCAGCAGCAGGCGATCGCCCTCTCCGGCGATGTCCTGGTACAGCTCGGAGACCTCGGCGAGATCCCGCGTGTCATCGGAGCTCGTCGGTTCCGTTGCCTCAGGCGTTTCGCCTTCCTCAATCTGCTGGATCTCACCTTCATCCGGCGTCGAAGTCGCCTCGCTCTCGATCGGCGCATCGTCCGGGCCGTCACCGATGGGCTCGATCTGGGGCGATTCCGTCTCCACGGTCGCTTCGGCGGTCGGCGCCGACGTCGGCTCCTGGCTCTCCTCTGCGGTTGGCTCAGCCGTCGCCTCGGTGGTGGGGGTCGGTTCTTCCTCGGCGGTGTCGTCCGGCGATTCTCCAATCGGAACAATGGGTGGCGCCTCGTCCTTCTCCGGTTCTGTCGTCGGCGTGGCGGTTGGCTCCTGCGTCGGCGCAGGAGTCGATTCAGGCGTCGGCTCGACCGTCGCCGTCGGGGTCGCGGGCATGGTGGACTCCGGCGTCCCGGTTGCAACCGGCGTGGACTCGATCGTTTCCTTGGCCACGGGAGTTGAGGGCTCACCCGGCGCCTGTTGCGTCAGGTCGACAGGCTCTTCCGTCGGCGGAACATCTTCCGGCGTGGACGGGGCCAGCATGGTCGTGTTCGCAGCGCCTTCACCACCCACCGCGGCCTCGGTTGTCGCGGTCGGCTCGGGATCCGGGGTCTCGGTTGGCACTGGCTCGCTCGTCGCCGTGGGCTCTGGCTCGGTCGTGGCCGTTGGCTCAGGCTCGT
>DATGPC010000237.1:0-5632 GCA_035305265.1 Thermomicrobiales bacterium
CGGCTGTTCATCTGCCTCGCGCTCCTCAACCGGCCGAAGCTGGTCGTGCTCGATGAGCTGACGACGGGGCTCGATCCCAACGCTCGCCGGATGAGCTGGGAGCTGGTCAAACGGATCCGCGAGGGAGGCACAACCGTACTCCTCGTCACTCACTTCATGGATGAGGCCCAGCAACTCTGCGACCGCATCGCGATGATCACCGGCGGAAAGGTTGCCGCGATCGGCACGCCGGAGGAACTGACCCGCGCGTCCTCAGCGGAGCGGGAAGTCACGTTCACCGCGCCGCCAGGGTTCGATTATCTCTCCCTCGCTCCCTACGGGCGCGTTCACGTGGACGGCAACCGCGTCACCGTCCGTGGCGGCGAATTCATCATGGCCGACGTGGCAATGGCGCTACGGGGACAAGGCATCGCGCCACCAGACCTCGCCACCGTCAACCGCTCCCTCGACGACCTCTTCGTCGACCTCACCGGACACCAGATACAGGAGGTTGCCTAGATGACCGCGTTCCCCACCCTCACCTGGACCGAGACGAAACTCCTTTTCCGCGAACCCGCCGCCGTCTTCTTCACCCTGGTCTTCCCGTTCATGATGCTGCTCATCTTCGGCGGCATCTACGGCAACGACCCGGCGAACGGTTGGAACGGGCTCGGCGGCATGGATATCTCCGTGCCCGGCTACTTTGCAATGATCTTCGGCACGGTGACGCTCCTCAGCATCCCGATCGTGATCGCCGAGTACCGCAGCAACGGCATCTTCCGGCGGCTTCGCGCGACGCCGCTCCACCCGGGCTCGATCATCGGGGCACATTCGCTGATCAACCTGGTCCTGTCGGCCCTCGGCTTCCTGATCCTCTTCGTTGGCGGCAAGCTGCTTTTCGACCTCATGACGCCGGAGAAACCGTTCGCGCTGGTCCTGGTCCTGATCCTTTGCTACGTTGCCTTCGCGGTATTCGGGTTCGTGATCGGCAGCGCCTTCCGCACCTCACGCACGGCACAGGTCGTCGGGAACGTGATCTACTTCCCGCAACTCTTCCTCTCGGGCGCGACGATGCCCCGCGAGATGTTCTCCGGGAACCTGAGATCCTGGACGGAGTGGATGCCGATGACGCAGATGGCGAACGTGATCAAGCAAGCATGGCACGGGCAGGACATCGCCAACGGCTCGATCGTGTACCTGCTGGTCATGACAATCCTCGGCTCAATGATCGCCGTCAAGGTGTTCCGGTGGGAATGACAGGGTACCGCCCCTTCAGGCTCCGGATCGGGCGCGAGGGCCTGGGTGAGGCTCCCCGCGAGGAGGATGCAGCGTACAATCGCTGGTACATCACCATGAACCTGATCTTCGGCGCGGCGGTCGTGCTGGCCATCTTCGTGGTGCTGATCGATCAGGGCGAGCCGTGGAGCAACAGGATCACGGCAATCGGGCTAGCCCTCCTCCTTGTCGGCTGGTTCACGTGGATGGGCCAATGGAGCCGGATCCACACCGACCTGCAGGTAGTCACGTATTTCACGGTCGCCGTTCTGCTCATCGCCCTGGCGATCAACCAGCACAACGGGTTTGGGCTGCTTCTTTTTGCGGCGTATTGGCAGGGCTTCGCGTATCTGCGTATCCCTGCCGCGCTCGTCTACGCGACGCTCCTGACGCTCGCATCACAATGGGGATTCGGCAACGTTCAGCTCGATTCCCCCGGCGACGTCGTCTCCAACCCGGCCATCGTGACCATCGCCGTCGTCGCCCTCATCGTTTCCGGCCTGATGGCCTACTACATCGAGACCATCGCAACGGAGGCGGATCGCCGGGCAGAGCTGCTAAAGCAGCTACGGGAAGCCCAGGATGCGCTGGCCCGACGGGAACGGGAGGCTGGGGTGCAAGAAGAGCGGCAGCGTCTCGCGGGTGAGATCCACGACACGATCGCGCAGCAGTTCACCAGCATCGTGACCAACCTCGAAGCCGCGGAGGCGCGAGCGCGCTCGAACCCGGATGCCGCCCAGGACCACATCCACGCGGCACGCGAGGCCGCACGACAAGGAATCGCCGACGCGCGCGCGCTCGTCCATGCGTTACAACCGGAGATCCTGGAAGGGCGATCGCTCGGCGAAGCCCTGCACCATATCGCGACCACGTCGAATATGCCCACCGGCACAACCGTCACGTTCAGGGAAGAAGGCCAGCCAGTTCCGCTCGATCGCGTCCGCGAGACGGTCCTCGTCCGTGCCCTGCAGGAATCGCTGCAAAACGTTCGCAAGCACGCGGGTGCCTGCAACGTCGTGGCGACGCTTTCCTGGCTCGACGATGAGGTAATCCTCGATATCCAGGACGACGGCGCCGGCTTCGATCCGGATGCAGTCCCTCCGACCGAGACCGGTCACCGCATGGGACTGCGATCGATGAAGCTTCGCGTGGAGAACGCGGGAGGGACGTTCATGATCGATGCCGCGCCCGGTGAAGGGACGTCCCTGGCCGTCTCCTTCCCGATCGAACGGAAGGATGAGAGTCAAGATGTCACAGGCTAATCCGATCCGCGTCCTGCTCGTCGACGACCATACAATCGTCCGCACCGGCATCGCCGGCATGCTCGCAGAGACGTCCTCGGTCACCGTCGTTGGAGAGGCGGCAAACGGAGAGGAAGCACTTCGGCAGGTCTCCGTGCTGGAGCCAGACGTCGTCTTGATGGACCTGAGGATGCCCGGTCTCGACGGCGCATCGGCAATTGCGCAACTGCGAGCACAAGGCGACCGGCGCGGGATCCTCGTGCTGACGACCTACGACACCGATGCGGATATCGTCCGCGCCGTCGAGGCCGGAGCGAATGGCTACCTCTTGAAGGACGCCTCCCGCGATGAGCTAATCCAGGCGATCGAGGCTGTATCGCGAGGCGAATCGTGGCTGGCGCCATCGGTCGCGAGCCGGGTGATGGGCCACCTGCGAAAACCGGGCGCCGACGCCCTCAGTGATCGTGAGCTGGATGTGCTGCGTCGCGTCGCCAGGGGGCGCAGTAACAAGGAGATCGCCGGCGAGATGCATATCAGTCAGGCAACCGTGAAAACGCACCTGATCCACATCTACCGGAAATTGGACGTCAACGACCGTACGGCGGCCGTCACCGCGGCATTGGAACGGGGCCTGATCACAATATGATCGTTGACCGGGTGATGGACTGATCCTTGCGCAGAGGGAGTCGTACGCGATGCGTGGCCCGGCAATGATCGCCGGACGACCTTCGCGATGAGGGTCCCAACATGGTCAACATCGGAATCATCGTCGGCTCCACTCGCCCCGGACGTTTCGGTATCCAGCCGGGTACCTGGATCCACGACCTGGCGCAGCAGCGCGGAGGCGCCAACTTCGAGTTGGTCGACCTCGAAAAGGTCGGACTTCCCCTTCTCGACGAAGCAATCCCGCCGTCGATGCACCAGTACGAGCACGAGCACACCAAACGCTGGGCGGAACGCATCGAGAACCTGGACGGGTTCATCTTCGTCACTGCCGAATACAACCACTCCATCCCGGGCGCAATGAAGAACGCGATCGACTTCCTCTACCGCGAATGGGGCTACAAGCCTGCCAGCATCGTGAGCTACGGCAGCGGCGCCGGCGGATCCCGCGCGGCAGAGCACCTCCGCGGAGTGCTTGGCGAGGTCCGGATCTACGATCTTCGCGAACAGCTCCTGCTCCCGAACTACTGGAACCAGCTCAACGACCAGGGCGAATACCAATTCACCGATGACGAGGTCGAACAGGCAAACACGCTGATCGACGACACGGTGTTCTGGGCGACGAGGATGCAACCGATCCGCGAGGAAGTGCTCGGCCTCGTACCGGCGTCGAGCAACGGCTCGTCGGGCTAACCGCAACCGGGAGGTGTTCCCCACATATGCAAGCAAACAGACCCGGCCACGCGGCCGGGTCCATTCACACCTTCGCTGAAATCTAAGGCCAGTCGATGCGTGCGGAACGATTCTGCAACAACAGGTCCGCCAGCACGATCGCCAGCATCGCCTCGACCACCGGAACGGCGCGCGGCACGACAGAGGGATCGTGGCGACCGTAAACGGTGATCTTTTCCGGCTGTAGATCCTTGTTGATCGTGTCCTGCTCGCGCTCGATCGACGACGTTGGTTTCACCGCGACGCGCACGATAACGTCCTCGCCGGTGGAGATCCCGCCCAGCGTCCCGCCCGCATTGTTGTTGCCGATGCGGACCCGGTTTCCCTCAACGTAGAACGGATCGTTCGACCGGGAGCCTCGCTCCCGGGCCAGCTCGAACCCCCGGCCGATCTCGACGCCCTTCGTCGCGGGGATGCTCAGCATCGCCTGCCCGATCAGGGCATCGAGCTTGTCGAAGGTCGGCTCACCGAGCCCCACAGGCACATTGATCGCCCGTGCCTCGACGACGCCGCCAAGGCTGTCCTTCTCGGCCTTTACCGCCATGATCGCGTCGACCATTTTCTCGGCCGCGACCGGATCGGGGCAACGAACAATGTTCTGCTCGATTTGATCGCGATCGAAGGTCTCCATCGCGATGCCGCCGATCTCCCGCGAGAAACCGAAGACCTCCGCGCCAACTGTCGCAAGGATCTTCTTCGCGATCGCGCCGGCTGCAACACGTCCCCACGTTTCACGCGCCGACGATCGGCCGCCGCCACGATGATCGCGATGGCCGTATTTGCGCCAATACGTGTAATCGGCGTGCCCGGGTCGGAACACCTCCCGGAGATTGTCGTACTTGGACGAGTCAACGTCCGCGTTATACGTGATCATGGAAATCGGGGCGCCGGTGGTGACGCCCTCATACACACCGGAGAGGATCTCGGCGCGATCCCGCTCGTTGCGAGGCGTCGTGACCTTGCTCTGGCCAACACGGCGACGATCCAGCTCATGCTGGATCTCCTCGACCGTGAGCGGCAGGCCGGCCGGCACTCCTTCGATCACCACGCCAAGCGCCGGTCCATGGGATTCGCCCCAGGTCGTCAGCTTGAAGATCTTCCCGAAGCTACTTCCCATTGTCGCTGGATCCTTGCGTTCTCATCTTCATCTGCCTCCGTCCCGGCTCGAAGAGGACGCCGAAGACGTCATAGTTCAGCTCGGGCGTCTCGCGGAATCCCGACTTCTCGTAGAGGCGCCGGGAGCGGATGTTCTCTTTCTGGGTGCTGAGCCCCACGCGGTCGGCGCCCGACTGAAGCATTCGGCGGACGGCGAACGCGAGCGATTCACGCCCAAAACCCTGCCCCTGAACATCCGGCAGGATCGCGATTCGGTCAAGATGTGACCAGCGACGGAAGTGAGTCAGGCCCAGGTAGGACGTCACCCGCCCCTCCAGGCGCCCGACCCAGATCTCGACGAACGGCATTCGCGCATACGCGAGGAACTCCTCGCGACTGTTCCACCACAGCCAAGGAAATGCCGTGTGGTCGAGCTCCAGCAACTCATGCAGCGTGTCGTCATCGTCCCCGAACCACGGTTCGAATTCCTGGATCGGATCCGGAGTATCCCGCACGAGACTTCGGGGAGCGCGATGCTCGTAGGTGAGGATCGTTTCCAGGTGCGCGAGGTCGTTGCGATCATAGAACGAGGACCGCCGGATCTCGTAGGTATCCATCAGGACGAACGCCGCCGCGCCCTTCTCCTC